>NZ_JACARK010000728.1:0-3962 GCF_013386655.1 Pseudomonas sp. K5002
CCTCGTGAGCCTGCATGTCGCGGTACGCCCGCATGACAAGCATCTCGGCGGAAACCTGCCCCAGCTGCCCGACACCCAGCAGCGACCCCAAGGCCGCACTGGCGTCTGCGCTGTCTCTAAGTGGGTTGGGGCTTTGGAGCGGCGTCTGGGTGAGTGCCAGTTTCAGCTCTTGCCTGAGCTCGTTACGGGTGCCCAGGCTCTGTTGCAACCCTTCAGTCATTTGCCGGAGCAAGCTCGCGGCCTTGATCGCCAGGACTTCTCTTGCCGACTCATCGAGGTCGCCCAGATCAATACCGAGTGCCTGCGCAAACCCCAACCAGAATGGCCCTGAGCCGTGACCTGGAACGGGCGATTGCGGACTTGGGGCAACCTGGCGCGCAGGCTTCACAAGTTCGGGAACCGTCAGGTGATCCCGGTCCGCCGCCGCGTGGTCCGTCCAGCGCAATGTCTCGTAGGTGGTCATGTTCAGGGCCGCCAGCTCTTGCGACCCGTCCTCGCGCTGCAGTTCGCTGGCCAGTGCCCGCAGTGGGTCCAGCTCAAGGAATGCATCATCGGGAATCAGCCTGTGTAATCCGTCCTGGCCCTGTCCCAGCGGTGGGCTGACCAGTCGTGCGCGAATACTCAGCGGCCCCAGCTGAAATACCGCGCCGTCATCTATCGGTTGCTGCTGCCCCTCATGCAGACGCGCACTGCGGCCTGCCAGGCGGGTTCCATTGCTGCTGATATCCGTCAGGAAATACCGGCCGTCACGATAACTGATCACCGCGTGACGACCGGAAACCTGGCGACTGGTGTCAGGCAGGGTCCAGTCGCAACCGGCCCCCCGACCGATGACGCCCCCCACTCCGTCAAAGACTTTGCGCAGCGCCGGCGCGGACTCTGCTGGCCCCGCAGGGCACACCTCAAACACTAGCTGCATGGCAGGACTCCTCCGCGCTCACAGGCCACGACCGGTGGACCGTGGATCACCCAGCGGACGGTAGTCATCGTCGTCAAAGACATGATTGGTGTTACAGCCACTCAGCAAAAACAACACAAGCACCAGGGCTTGCCACTGACTAACAGGCATCAGGTATCTCCCGGAATTGAAAGGGTGTGCCATTCAGCACTCTCCCTGGACTTCGCCAAACGGAATGTCCAGGCGAGCAAGGCGGTACAACAACGTGCGCCGGGCGAGGCCCAGTTCACGGGCGGTGCGGGTTCGATTGCCACGGTTCTTGCGCAGGCAGTCGATCAGCACTACCCGCTCGACTCGCTCCATGCGCTGGCGCAGCGTTGCGTCGACAGCGGGCGCGGACAGGGTTGATGGCAGCGATAAATGCGCAGGCAGGATCACCTCGTCGTCGCACAGCAGCACCGCCCGCTCCACCATGCATTTGAGCTCACGAACGTTGCCGGGAAAGTGGTGGCTGGACAGTTGATCCAGGGCCGCACTCGACCAGCCCACCGTGGCTCGCCCCAACAGTGCACAGGCCTTGTCGGCGAAATGCCGGGCCAGTTGCAGCACGTCCCCGTCCCGCTGGCGCAGCGCCGGCAACTCGATAGGAAACTGCGCCAGCCGGTAATAAAGGTCCTCGCGAAAGCTTCCTTCAGCCACCATGCTGGTGAGGTCCCGGTGGGTCGCCGCGACGATTCGCACGTCGACCTTGTGGGACGTGTTGGCACCCAACGGCCGAATCTCGCCCTCCTGCAGGACCCGCAACAACTTGGCCTGCAGTGACAGCGGCATATCACCGATTTCGTCGAGCAGCAGCGTGCCGCCGTGGGCGGTGTCAAACAGGCCGGCATGGTCTCTTTCGGCCCCGGTGAACGCGCCTTTGCGGTAACCGAACAACTCACTTTCGAGCAAGCCTTCGGGAAACGCTGCGCAGTTTTGCACCACAAATGCCTTGCTGCTGCGCGGGCCGGCAGCATGAATGGCCCGGGCGACCACCTCTTTACCGGTGCCGGTCTCGCCCCGGAGCAGCACGGTGTAGGGGCTATGCACCACCTTGCCGATCAGGCGGCACGTCTCGTCCATGGCCGTGCTGTTTCCTATCAAGCCGTAGGCGCTGGTGCTGCGGGTGCTGCGAACCACCTTCAACGCACCGGGAGCCCGGCGCATTCGCCGCAACAGGGCCAACTGGCTCAAGACAAAACTGCCCAATTGGCCCAGGGACGCACCGTAGCCAGCCAGCTCCGTCGCTCGCAGGCTGGCACACAACACCATCCCGGATACCTGCTTGCTCGGCCCCGGTAACGGCACGCACAGGAGTGATTGCCAGGACGCCGCGCCCGCTGGCAGAAACCCCGTGTCATACACACTGCTGCCTGCCTCGGTGAGGTTAAACACCCGGTTCTGTTGCAGCACGTACTGCAACAGTTGCTCGTTCCGGAAATCCGCGCCCGAGCTCACAACCGCCCCTGGCGGCGACAGGCCCGGCAAATACTGGGCAGCCAGTTCGAGGCGGCCGGTGGCCTGGTCGAGCAAGTACAACTGGCCAAGCTCGCAGCCGCTCAATTGCGCGGCGCCTGCCGCAAAGTCATCGGCCAATGTCGATTCGTCACTATTGATGCCCAACCGGGTAAACCATCCCAACAAGGCAGCGGCGTAGTCCAGCGGGCTTGGCAACTGGGTAAACGGATTGTCCGCCATCAGCTGAACTCACAGATTACGGTGCCGTTGGCATCCAGCCTGGCATGGACGAACTGCAGGGACTTGCCAACGGCCATCGCACCCAGCAGGCGATCCACCACCTGCGGCAACAGGTTTTCCTCGATCCATTGGTCGACAAACCGCGCGCCACTCCCACTGTGGCTACAGTGCTCGGCCATGTGTGCGACAAGATCCCCTGCGTGACTGAATGCGAGCTTGCGCTGAAGCAGACGCTGGCCCAGGCGCTGAAGTTTGTGTTCAATCAGTTGGTGCAGCACCGCGCCTGCCACCGGGTAATACGGCACGACTCGCATACGGGCCAGCAGCGCCGGCTTGAAATGAGCTGTCAGTACCGGCAGGATCGCGGCGTGCAGTACTTCGACAGCCGGTCGTTGACTGTCGGCGCACAGCCCGGTGACAAGATCGCTGCCCAGGTTGGAAGTCATCAGGATCAGGGTATTGCGAAAGTCGATTTCACGTCCTTCTCCATCATTGGCTACCCCTTTGTCGAACACCTGGTAAAACAGGTTCAGGACATCCGGATCGGCCTTTTCCACCTCATCGAGCAGCACCACTGAATAGGGCTTTTGCCGCACCGCCTCAGTCAGCACCCCGCCCTCCCCGTAACCGACATAACCCGGTGGTGCGCCGATCAGCCGGGACAGTGAGTGTTTCTCCTGGTATTCAGACATGTTGATCGTGGTGACAAAGCGCTCGCCGCCATACAACAGGTCGGCCAGGGCGTGGGCTGTTTCAGTTTTGCCGACACCACTGGGGCCCACCAACAGAAATACCCCCACGGGGGCATCAGGCCTGTTCACGCCGGCCGCGACAGCCCGCAGGCAACGATCCAGGACCTGCACGGCACCTTCCTGGCCGAGGATGCGACCACGCAGATCATCCGCAAAGTTCAGGACCTTCGCGCTGTGTTCGCGGGCAAGCTGCTCCAGGGGAATACCCGTCCAGGCGCTGATAACCTGTGCCACCAACCGTGGGCATACTTCGAAGCTGACCAATCGCTGTTCGTGCTGTATGGCCTGCAACGCCTGATGGTTCTGGGCCAGGAGCGAAGCGAGAGCCTCAGTGCTTTCGCCAAGGTTACCGGCGTCGGCCAGTTGCTGGCGCAGCGAGAGTACCTTCTCGGCCAGTTCGCGCTGGTGGGTCCAGCGTTGTTCAAGCTGGAACTGTGCGACTTCTACTTCTTCCAGTCTCCGGGTGAGGTGCTGCAGCACCTGTTCATCGATGGCCAACCCCGCGTCGGCATCCCTGCGCTCGGCACGTTGCTGGCGCGTGCCCTCGGCCAGTTCGGCGCGCAACTGCTGCAGTT
>NZ_JACARK010000729.1:0-513 GCF_013386655.1 Pseudomonas sp. K5002
GCTCCCACATTTTGTTCTGTGTACACCAGCAGTACAGTCGTCTTCTGCTGTTCGCTCGCGTAAACTTGCGCGTCTTTCGCAGCCCTACCCCGCTGCACACTCATTTTTTCAAAGGTGCCCGCCATGCCTTGGCTGCAAGTCCGTCTCGCCATCAGCCCAGAACAAGCCGAAACCTACGAAGACGCGTTCCTCGAAGTGGGCGCCGTGTCGGTGACCTTCATGGACGCCGAAGACCAGCCGATCTTCGAACCCGAGCTCAACACCACCCCGCTGTGGTCCCACACCCATCTGCTGGCCCTGTTCGAAGACGGCACCGATGCCGCCAGCGTCCTGGCCCACATGGAACTGCTCACCGGCGGCCCGCTGCCGGAGCATCACAGCGAAATCATCGAAGACCAGGACTGGGAACGCAGCTGGATGGACAACTTCCAGCCAATGCGTTTTGGCCAGCGCCTGTGGATCGTGCCGAGCTGGCATGCCGCCCCCGAGCCTGACGCCGTGAACCTGCTGCTG
>NZ_JACARK010000730.1:0-3784 GCF_013386655.1 Pseudomonas sp. K5002
CTGTAAGAGCGGAACCCATAGTCGCCATTACAAAAATAACGGATATGCCCCCGATTCATCGCGCCCACCCCGGCCTGCGCTTCTGCACAAACGCCTGAGTCCCCTCAACCCCTTCCTCACCACAAACCGCCTCGGCAAACCACTCGGCAGCCTGGTCCAACAACGGCCCCAAAGCCTGCTCACCACTGGCCAGCAGCAACGCCTTGGTCCGCGCATTAGCCCCCGGAGCACACCGCAAAACCTGCCCCAACACCTCATCCAGCCGCTCCGCCAACGCCTGCGGATCGTGCTCCACAAAATGCACCAACCCCAACCGCAGCGCCTCAACCCCATCAAACCGCGCCGCCGTCAAAGCCAGCCGCCGCGCCTGGGTCAGCCCGATACGCTTCACCACGAACGGGGCAATCTGCGCCGGCAACAACCCAAGGCCGGTCTCCGGCAACCCAAACTGCGCCTGATGATCCGCAATCGCCACATCACTGACACACACCAACCCAAACCCGCCGCCCAACACGGCACCCTCAAGCACCACAATCACCACCTGCGGCAGCGCCTCCACTTCCTGCAACAGCGTGCCGAACGCCCGGTTCAACGCCTGCAAGCCTCCCGCGGCTCCCGCGCGAGCCATGTCCTTCACATCGCCACCGGCCGAAAAATGCCCACCCGCGCCGCTGATAACCAACGCCCGCACGCTCTTGTCCCCAGCCACATCGGCCAGTACCGCACGCAGTTCGTTGACCATTTCCAGGCTCATGGCATTGCGGCTGTCCGGCCGATTGAGGGTCACATGCAGCACCCCGTTATGCGGTTCCAGCAACAACGTGTTCACGACTTTCTCCCCGGCAGGGTGCCCATCAATTTACAGATGATCCCCAGCATGATCTCGTCCGCCCCACCACCAATCGACACCAGCCGCACATCGCGATAAGCCCGGGCCACCGGGTTGTCCCACATGAACCCCATGCCGCCCCAATATTGCAGGCAACTGTCGCTGACTTCCCGGCCCAGGCGGCCGGCCTTGAGCTTGGCCATGGAGGCCAGGCGCGTCACGTCCTGGCCCTTGATGTACTGCTCGGTGGCCTGGTACACCAGCGCCCGCAGGCATTCGATTTCGGTGGACAGTTCGGCCAGACGGAAGTGGATCACCTGGTTGTCGATCAGCGCCTTGCCGAAGGTCTTGCGTTCCTTGCAGTAATCGATGGTGCTGTCGATGCAGTACTCCAGGCCCTTGACCATATTGGCCGCGCCGAACAGCCGCTCTTCCTGGAACTGCAGCATCTGCATCATGAATCCCGCACCTTCATGGCCGATGCGGTTGCGCTGGGGGATGCGCACGTCGTCGAAAAACACCTGGGCGGTTTCCGAGCTGTGCATGCCGAGCTTTTCCAGGGGCGGGCTGACGCTGATGCCGGGGGTGTTCATCGGCACCATGATCAGCGACTTGTTGATGTGCGGCTTGTCGTCCGAGGTGTTGGCCAGCAGGCAGATGAAGTCGGCGCTCGGTGAGTTGGTGATCCACATCTTGCTGCCGTTGATCACGTAGTCAGTGCCGTCCTTGCGGGCATGGGTTTTCAGCCCGGCCACGTCGGAGCCGGCGCCGGTTTCCGAAACGCCGATGCAGCCCACCTGTTCGCCGCTGATGGCCGGGCGCAGGAATTCTTCGCGCAATTCATCGGAGCCGAAGCGGGCGAGGGCCGGGGTGCACATGTCGGTCTGCACGCCGATGGACATCGGGATGCCGCCGCAGCGAATGCTGCCGAACTCTTCGGCGGCGACGATCGAGTAGCTGTAGTCGAGGCCCATGCCACCGAATTTTTCCGGCTTGGAAATACCCAGCAAACCGAGGTCGCCGGCCTTGCGGAAGATCTCGTGGATCGGAAAGCGTCCGGCCTTTTCCCACTCATCCACATGCGGGTTGATCTCGCGCTCGACAAAGCCACGGACGGTGCGACGCAGTGCTTCGTGTTCCTGGGTGAAGATCATTTTTATTGTTCTCCCTATGGGGACGCGGGGCGTCCCGGGCTGCATTCCCACGCGGGGCGTGGGAACGATCATCAAAACCGCGCTGCACCAAAGCTGTTGGGCTGTAGTTGCCGCACCTCGGCCTCGTGGCAGATGTCCAGCAGAAACCCGAGCAAGGTCCGTGTATCCCGTGGGTCAATCAGCCCGTCGTCCCACAGGTTCGCGCTGCCATAAAGGGCGGTGGACTGGCTGTCGAGTTTCTGTGCGGTGACCTGTTCGAGCATGTCGAGCACCTTGGGGTCGGGCACCAGGCCATCTTTCAGTTGCTTGGCTTCGGTGACGATCCGCAGCACCTTGCCCGCCTGGGCGCCGCCCATCACGGCGGTGCGGCTATTGGGCCAGGCGAAGATGAAACGCGGGTCGAGCCCACGGCCGCACATCGCATAGTTGCCGGCACCGTAGGAGCCGCCGACGACGATGGTCAGTTTCGGCACCCGCGCATTGGCCACCGCCTGGATCATCTTCGCGCCGTGCTTGATCACGCCTTGCTGTTCCGACTCGGTGCCCACCATGAAGCCGGTGGTGTTGTGGAAGAACAGCAGCGGTGTCTGGCTCTGGTCGCACAGCTGGATAAATTGCGCGGCCTTGCTCGCACCCTTCGGGGTGATCGGCCCGTTGTTGCCGATAAAGCCACAGGCCCGGCCCTGGATATGCAAGTGGCCGCAGACGGTGTGCGGGTCGAACTCGCCCTTGAACTCCAGGAAGTTGGAAGCATCCGCCAACCGCGCGAGGATTTCGCGCACGTCGTAGGGCTTTTTCGGATCGTCGGGGATCAGCCCCAACAGCTCGTCAATCGGGTACAGCGGCTCGCTGTAAGCGCGCTTTGGCACAGGTGGCAAGCGGTCATCCCACGGCAACAGGCTGACAATCTCACGCACGATGCGCACACCGTCAGCGTCGTTTTCCGCCAGGTATTCAGCGGTGCCGGCGGTTTGCGCATGCATCTCGGCGCCGCCCAGTTCTTCATCGGTGGCGACTTCGCCGGTCGCGGCCTTGAGCAGCGGCGGGCCGGCCAGGAACAGCTTGGCCTTGCCACGCACCACCACCACGTAATCCGAAAGGCCCGGCTGATACGCGCCGCCCGCCGTGGCCGAGCCATGCACCACGGTGATCTGCGGCAAGCCCATGGCCGACATCCGCGCCTGGTTGGCGAAGCTGCGGGCGCCTTCGACGAAAATCTCGGCGGCGTAGTTGAGGTTGGCGCCGCCGCTTTCTGCCAGCGTCACCACCGGCAGTTTGTTTTCCATGGCGATCTGTTGCAGGCGCAGGGATTTTTTCAGGCCCGAGGGGGAAATGGTCCCGCCCTTGATCGCGCTGTTGTTGGCCACCACCAGCATGCGCACGCCGCTGACGTAGCCGATGCCGGCGATCAACCCGCCCCCAGCGGCGCTGCCGTCTTTGTCATCGTGCAGTTTGTAGCCGGCCAGGCTCGCCAGTTCGAGGAACGGCGCGCCGGGGTCGAGCAATAAATTCAGGCGTTCCCGTGGCAGCAGTTGCCCGCGCTTGTCGAACCTGGCCTTGGCTTCGGCGGCCTTGCCCAGCAGGTTTTGCTCCAGCTGGCGCAATTGATTGACGCCCGTGAGCATCGCTTCGCGGTTCTGCGCGAATTGCGGGCTGTGGGCGTCGAGTTGCGAGTCGATCACCGGCATGGCTTATTTCTCCTCCTTGAGCACGTCCGGCAAGTAAGCCCGGTGGAAACCATTAAAGGACACGCTCGGCGGTTGCGCCTTGTGCAGCGGCCAGGCGCGGCTGCCCAGGCTGG
>NZ_JACARK010000731.1:0-3751 GCF_013386655.1 Pseudomonas sp. K5002
GCTCGCACACGGGCGGCTGTCGATCGTGCCGCTGGTTGCCGCGTTCAGCGCGCGCTACCCGGCCATCGTGGTTGAGTTGCGGCTGGAGGATGAGGTGGTGGATATCCTGGGCGGGCAAGCGGACGTTGCAATCCGCTTCGGTCAATTGGCCGACAGCCCCTTGACCGCTCGCCTTATCGGCTCCATCGGCGAGGTCATAGTCGCTTCCCCGGACTACCTGGCGCGTCATGGCACACCGCAGGTGCCGCAGGATTTGCTCAACCACAACTGCCTGCGTTTCAACTTCCGCCGGGCAGCGCCCGACTGGCCGTTTCGCGTGGACGGGCGCGATTTTTCGCTGCAGGTGTCGGGTACGATCGAGGGTAACAGCGGGGAGGTATTGTCCCAGTTGGCCAAGCTGGGTGCCGGCATCGCGCGCATTGGCGCATTCAGCGTGGCAGATGACCTGGCCAGCGGTGATCTGGTGCCGTTGCTTGAAGCGTACAACCCCGGAGACCAGGAGCCGATTCACGCGGTGTTCGTCGGCGGCGCGGCGATGCCTGCGCGGGTCAGGGCATTTGTCGACTTTCTGGTGGAACACCACCCGGCGTGACCGCCACTGACACCACAGGCCGCTCCTCCTGACGCAATCCTCTTGAATACTTGCCTAATCCTGCGATCTTGCCCACCCCTGCATAGCGCCTTGATGAACCAGGGTCTAAAGTCATTCCCATCGCCCGCTAGACTAGTCAAACCACGCGCGCGCGAACCAGACGGGCCATCGATGCCCAGCGGCGAGGCCCCGTCTTGCCGTCTAAAAATACTAAAAAATGCAACACCAACCGATGATCAGCGGGTGAGCCATGGAATTACGAATTAACCAGCAGACCCACCAAGTCGACGCCGAACCCGACACGCCCCTGCTCTGGGTCATCCGCGACAACCTGGACATGACCGGCACCAAATACGGCTGCGGCCTGGCGCAATGCGGTGCGTGTTCGGTGCTTGTGGACGGCAATGTCGTGCGTTCCTGCGTCACGCCCGTTTCCGGCGTGGTCGGCCGAGAAATCACCACCATCGAAGCCATCGAGTCCGATGACGTCGGCAAGCGGGTCGTTGCCACCTGGGTGGAATACCAGGTCGCCCAATGCGGCTACTGCCAATCCGGCCAGGTAATGGCGGCCACCGCGCTGCTCAAGCACACGCCCAAGCCCAGTGATGCGCAGATCGAGGCCGCCATGGTCAACCTCTGTCGCTGTGGCACCTATAACGCCATTCATGCCGCCGTGCATGACCTTGCGCAGAAGGGAGAGGCCTGATGAACATTCGCATTGATCCCACTGCGCTGCCCTTGGTCGCGGCGCTGACTGACCCGGTGAACCTGTCCCGCCGTCGCTTCCTGGCCAGTACGGCCGTGGGCGCGCTGGTGATCGGTTTTGGCCTGCCGCTGGGGTCTGGCCGAGTGCAGGCGGCCACCGCCGCGGCCACGGCCGAACGCGGTACGCAGGTGCCGGCCTTTCTGGAGATTCGCCCGGACAACACGATTCGTTTGCTCAGCCCGTTTATCGAAGGCGGCCAGGGCACGTTCACCGCGATGGCGCAGATTGTCGGCGAGGAGTTGGACGCCGACCCGGCCACGTTCCTGGTTGAGTGTGCCCCGCCCGGTGAAGCCTTTGTGGTGATGGAGAACGGCATGCGCATCACCGGCGGCAGTATGTCGGTGCGGATGAGTTACCCCACGATGCGCCGGCTGGGTGCGCTGGCCCGGGCCATGTTGCTGGAGGCCGGGGCGCAGGCGCTGAAGGTACCGGTGAGCGAGCTGTCGACCGAGCCGGGCAAGGTGGTACACGCGGCGTCCGGGCGTTCCCTTGCGTATGGCGAGTTGGCCGGGCGGGCGATGGACCTGCCGGTACCGGATGTGTCCAGTGTGAAGCTGCGCGACCCAAGCCAGTTCCGTTGGATCGGCAAGCCGGTGAAGCGTCTCGATGCGTATGACAAGTCCACCGGCAAGGCGCTGTACAGCATTGATATGAAGGTCGACGGCATGCTCCATGCCGCCGTGCAGCATGCGCCCCGACTCGGCATGACCGTGGGCAGCCTGCGCAACGAAGACCAGGTCAAGGCCATGCCGGGCGTGCACTCGGTGCATCGCCTGCCCGGTGCGGTGGCGGTGGTGGCCGAGCGTTGGTGGCATGCCAAGCGTGCGGTGGAGTCGATTCAGGTCGACTGGCTGGAGCCGACGGCTGATTCCAAGGTGCGCGGGATGCCGAAGGACTTTTCCAGCGACGAGCATTTCAAGCGCCTGGCCGCAGAAACCGGCCCGGCCCGTGATGATGAGAACGAGGGCGACGTGGCCGGCACGCTGGCCAATGCCAAGACCAGGGTCGAGGCCACTTACCACAACCAGTACCTGCACCATGCCCAGTTGGAGCCGCCTTCGGCGCTGGCGCGCTTCAACCCTGACGGTTCGCTGGAGATCTGGCTGCCGAATCAGGCGCAGGACATGTTCCTGGCCGATATCGCCAAGCGCACCGGCCTGGCCCCGGAGCGCATTACCCTGCATTCGCCGTTGTTGGGTGGTTTTTTCGGGCGGCACTTCCTGTATGACTCGGCCAGTCCTTACCCGCAGGCCATCGAGTTGGCCAAGGCGGTGGGGCGCCCGGTGAAGTTGATCTGGAGCCGCGAAGAAGAATTCCTGCGGGATGTGCTGCGCCCGGTCGCAGCGGTGAATTTCCGTGGGGCGCTGGACAGCGACGGCTGGCCGGTGGCGATTGAAGCGGTGAGTGCCACGGAGGGGCCAACCGAGGCCCTGGCGGGCAAGCAGGGCGAGAAGCTCGACCCGACGGCCCTTGAGGGACTGTCCGGCAAGTCCTATGCGATTCCCAACAAGCGTATCGCACAGATCTATGTGAAGGGCCCGGTGATGCTGGGCTACTGGCGTTCGGTGGGCAATTCGCTGAATGACTTTTTCTACGAATCTTTCCTGGATGAACTGGCCGACAAAGGGGGCAAGGACCCGTTCGAGTTGCGCCTGCATCTGTTGCGGGATAACCAGCGGCTGACCACCCTGCTGAAGGCGGTGGGCGAGTTGTCGGGTGGCTGGAAACGTGGACCGTTTGTTGCCGAAGACGGCAGCAAGCGCGCACGCGGGGTGGCGATGGCGTCACCGTTCGGCACCCAGACGGCGGTGATTGCCGAGGTGTCGATCGAGAACGGCCAGGTCAAGGTGCACGACATCTGGCAGGCAATCGACCCGGGCAGCATCGTCAACCCGGCGATTGTCGAGGCGCAGGTGAATGGGGCGGTGTCGCTGGGCTTGTCCCAGGTGCTGTTGGAGGAAGCGGTGTATGTGGACGGCTTGCCTCGGGCGCGTAACTACGATTTGTACCCGGTGCTGCCGCCTTCGCGGATGGCCCGGGTGCACGTGCGCGTGATCGAGAGCGGGGAAAAAATGGGCGGTATTGGCGAACCGCCGCTGCCCGCCGTGGCGCCTGCCGTGGCCAACGCCGTCGCGGCGTTGACCGGGCAGCGTGTTCGCAGCATGCCGTTAAGCCGCCACTCCTTCACCTGACCGGGGCCTGAGCACTTATGAACAACCGTCGATTCGCAAGAACCGTTGGCTGGCTGGCGCTGCCGTGTCTGGTCGCCGCAGGCCTGCTGGCCTGGTATGTCACCCGCGAGCCTGTCTCGCCGCTGGGGGCAGAGCCCGTCGCCACGGACCCGGCGCTGGTCGCCCGAGGCGAGTATGTCGCCCGGCTCAGCGACTGTGTGG
>NZ_JACARK010000732.1:0-563 GCF_013386655.1 Pseudomonas sp. K5002
CATGGACGTGCTGAAAGTCGCCGCCCTGCCCCTGGCGGAACTGCGGGATGAGTTGAATGAAACCTGCTTCCTGGCCGTCTGGGGTAACCAGGGCGCGACGGTGGTGCATATCGAGCCGGCGGTGCGCGCGGTGACGGTGGTCACGCAATTGGGCTCGGTGTTGCCGTTGCTCAGTTCGTCCACCGGGCTGGTGTTCAGCGCGTTCCTGCCGTCGCGGGAAACCGTGGAGTTGCGCGAGCGGGAGATTCAGGCGGGCGTTGCCCATGCGTTGGCGGATGACCAAACCTACGCCACCACCTGTGAGCAGATCCGCCAGCGCGGCTTGCACTTTGTGCATGGTTTGCTGATGCCGGGTGTGGACGCGTTGTCGGCGCCGGTGTTCAACGCGGTCGGGCAAGTGGCGGCGGTGTTGACCGTGGTGGGGCCGACGTCGCTGTTCCATGCCGATGAAGACGGCCCGGCGGCGAAGCGTTTGCTGGCGGCGACCCAGGCGGTGAGTTGGCGCATGGGTTATCAGCCCTGACGCTCAGTATCAGGCACACAACAGAACAAAATGTGGGAGC
>NZ_JACARK010000732.1:592-2716 GCF_013386655.1 Pseudomonas sp. K5002
TCCCACATTTGATCTTCATTATTTGACGAATAGTGCATGGCTTCAGGCCATCAAGCCCAGCGTCTTGGCTTTCGCCACTGCCTGGGTGCGCCGCTCCACCCCCAACTTGCTGTGAATCCTCCGCGCATGGGTTTTTACCGTGTGCAGCGAGATAAACAATTGGCTGGCAATTTCCAGATTGGAATTGCCCTGGGCAATCAGTTGCAGCACCTCAAGCTCGCGCTGGCTCAGGGGATTTTCCCCCGCCGCCGCCGGGCATTCCTGCGGTTCCAGCCCCAATGCACTCAACAACCCCGGTTGCCTGAGGCGCAGCTCGCGAATCGCCTGCTGTACCTGGCAACGCCCCGCCAGTTCCAATCCGGCTTCCAGCGAGCGCACGGCCAACGGGCGATCGCCGACTTGCCAGGCCACCTCCCCCAGCACCAAGTGCAACTCCGCTTCCAGGCACAGCATGCCCCGCTGACGGGCGGCCTCCAGTAACGCACTCAGGCGGGCGACAGGCTCTTCGGCGCGATGCAATTTCACTTCGGCCAGCACCTGCAAATATTCAAGCCTGGGGATCAACTCCAGGGTGGCCGGCGGTGCTTGTTTCGCCTTGGGGCCACGGTAGTGCCGCAGCACCCGGGTCACCGCCTCCAGGGTCAGTTCGGCGCGACCCTGTTGCAGCCAGAAATGCCCGCTGAGCAACAGCAATACGGCGCGATAGACGGTGTCGGGCACCTGGCGTTGCTGCATCAGGCGTTCAGCGTCGCGCAACTGGATAAACGCCTGGGCGTAATCGCCCTTGTTGGCGGCCAATAGCGCCAGTCCCAGGTAGCCGTAGAGCACGCGTTTGTCCTGGCTGTGCAGGCACATGCCCAGGCCGGATTCGAAGCATTCGGCGGCCACGGCGTCGTGGCCCTGGCGCAGCGCCAGGTGCCCACGTCGCAAGCAAATCCGTCCCATCAACGGCCCGGCTTTAAGCCGCTGTTGCACCAGCATGCGCTGCACATTCTCCAGCAGGCTTTGGGCCCGATACGGCGCGCCGCGCTGCTCCAGCAACTGCGCATGATCGAGTTCCAACAATGCCTCCAACAGCAGTGAGCCGTGGGAGCGCGCCAGGCACAACGCCTCGCGGTTCAGCGCCTGGGCCACGTCCAGCTCACCACGCAGCAAGGCTTGCTGGGTCAGGCCCGACAGGCACATCAGGCGCGACGTCCAGGCGCTCTCGGGCAAGTCTTGCAGGGCTTCGAGAAAATGTTCCCGGGCCCGTGCGGCTTCGCCGCCCAGATGCAACAGCCAACCCCATTGCGCCTGCCAGCGGGCCAGCAGATAACGCTGCAGGTGCGCGGTCGGTTGCGGAGTGAAACGCGCCAGTTGGTCAATGCACAACGCCGCCTGGTCGAAACGCCCGGCAAACAGCAACGCCGCCGTTACCAAGCCCACCAGTTGCGCCGAGCCCAGCATCAATTCATCACCATGCTGCTCATGCAGGCGCAACAACAGCACCGCGTTTTGCTGGCGGAACAGGTCTTCAAAACTGAAGTGCTGCAACAGGCTCACAGCCACTTCGTACTCTTCGGCCTGCAACGCTTGCTCAAACGCTGCTTGCCAGTCCTCGGCGGCGGTAAACCATTGGCACGCGCGCCGGTGCCAGGAGCGCCTGGCTGGCCAGGGTTCGGCGCGCATCAGTTGGGCCAGTGGCGGGAAGACTTGCAGCCAGTCGGTGGACTCTTCCCAGGGCTCGATAAAGGCGCCCAGCGTCTGCAAGTCTCGCAGGTAGTCGCCACCGTCACCAAAGCCGAACAGGTGGTCACACAAGCTCGGGTTGAAGCGTGGCAGGTGCGCGAGCACGCGCCAGGCCTCAGCCAATTCCGGCGCCAGGCCCGTGAACAGTTCGTGTTGCAGGTAGTCGAGCAAGGTTTTGTCCGGGTGCCCGTCGCCTTCAAGCAATCCGATACGCACTCCGGCGCACCAGCCGGCGCTGAACTGCAATACCTTGTCGGCGCTGGGGCCGGCCAAGTGCTGGATTTCGCTGGGGTCAAACGCCAACTCGGCAGCGCTGCATTCCCACAGTTCATCATCAAGCAACAGCCTGGGCCAGTTGCAGGCCGGCCGCCGCCGCGCGCCGATCCACCAGGTCAG
>NZ_JACARK010000733.1:0-2804 GCF_013386655.1 Pseudomonas sp. K5002
AGGCGCCGGGCAACACGGTGATCGTCGGCGGCGCGGTATTAAACCCGTCGGCTGTCTCCATCGCCACGGCCCCGACCATGGAGCAGGCGATTCTCGGTGCCGGCGGCGTGAGCTCGGTGGGCAACGCGAGCATGGTCGCCCTGCTGCGTGAAGATGGCCAAGGCGTCTACCACGCCTACTTCCTCGATTTCAGCCAGTACCTGAAGAACGGCGCACTGGGCCGCAAGCCCGTGGCGCTGCAACGCGGTGACGTGGTGTTTGTACCCAAGTCCAACGTCGGCGAACGGATCCAAGGCGTGGACACTTACCTGAACCAGCTGATTCCCTTCACCAAATCCATTGGTGTGGGCTACAGCTACACCACGAACCACTAAAGGAGCGACATCCCATGATCGAGATCCGTTCTTTTCGTGATCTTCTGCGTCTGTTTTTCATCTTCAAGCACGAGTTCAAACTGGCGGCGATTGCCGCGCTGGTGATCATTTTGCTGGGGGCGTTCCTGCTGCCGGCCAAGTATGAATCCACCGCGCGATTGCTGGTAAAACCAGGCCGTGACTCGACGATGCCGATCGAGGTCGACAACCGTCAGCCAATCGTCATGCCGAGCACCCAGCGCGACCCGATTGTCGACGAAGAGCGCCTGCTGACCGGCCGCCCTATCGTGCGTGCAGTGGCCGAGCATTACCTTGACGTGATGGACAAGATGCAGCCGCCGGAAGGCGTGTGGAAGCGCACCAAGTGGTACGTCAAGAAAGGCATCAGTGCCGTGTTTGACGGTGTGCGAGTGGTGCTGGAAACCGTTGGCATCGTCGAAGAAACCACCCCGGTGGAACGCCTGGCGAAAAGCCTGGAGAAAAACTTCGAAGTGACCCACGCCATCGGCTCTACGGTGATGGACATCAGCTTCCGCTGGGATGACCCGCAAATCGCCCAGGCGGTGGTCAAGGATTGGGTCGAGACCTACATCGACGAGCGCACCCAGGCGTTGGGCCGCAAGAGCCTGTATGCGTTCTATGAAGGCCAGGTGTCTTCCAGCGCTGCGCAGATCAAGAGCTACAAGGAGCAGATCCTCGCGCACTTGAACGACATCGGCGCCTCGAGCATCACCGATCGCCTGGAAGACTTGTCCGAGCGGATCAACGTGCTGCGTGGCGAGGTGTTCAACTCCACTCGGCTGATCGCTTCCTCCGACGTGGCGTTGCAGAGCACCCGTGACCAACTCAAGGGCCAGCCCAAAGAGGTGACCACGGTTCGCCAGATCGCGTTGAACCCGCAGCAACAAGACTTGCGTCGCCTGCTGAACCAGAAGCTCCTGGAAAAAGCCGACATGATGCGTACCTATACGGATAACGCGCCGCCGGTCAAAGCCCTGGACGCTTCGATCCGTGCCATGCAGGCCCAGGTCGCCGGTGAAAGCGACACGGTGCAAAGCTCCGAGAACCGCGCGCCGAACACCCTGGAAATCCACCTGCAACGGGTACTGCTGGATGAGACCAGCCGCAACCAGTCGCTGCGTACACAGTTGGTGCAACAGCAGAAGCAACTGACTGAACTGGAAGCCCAGCGCAAGGACGCCCTGGCCATCGAGCCGGAACTGGCGCGCCTGGCCCGTGAGTTGAACGGCACCGAGAAAAACTACGCGCTGTATGTCGACAGCCTGGAAAAATCGCGGATCGACCGTGAACTGGACAAGAGCCAGATCAGTAACATCGCGGTGATCGAAGAAGCTACCCTGAACCCTGGGCGCGTCTTCCCGAAAACCCTGCTGATGCTGTTGCTGGCCATCCCGTTCTCCATCGTGGTCGGCCTGCTGGTGATCTACCTGTGCTACCTGCTGGATCAACGGATCCACGACGGCGGCCTGGTGGAAGGCAAATTCGGCCTGCCGCTGTGGACCACGCTGCCGGAGCTGGACACCAGCACCGCGCAAAGCACCAACGCCTTCAACGCGAGCATCTATCGCCTGTATGGGTTGCTGCCGCTGGAGCGTATTGCCGAACAGGGCCTGACCCTGGGGCTGACCTCGGCACGGCACGGTGAAGGCGTGAGCTTTATCGTCGAGCAGTTGCGCCAGTTGCTGGAAGAGAACGGCGTGCGGGTGCGGATCGGCGGGGTTGAGCCGGCGATTCCGGGCCAGGTGGTACTGCTGGATGCTTCGGCGCTGCTGGACAATCGTGATGCGTTCATCAACCTGCGCCGTGCCGACCTGATTGCGCTGGTAGTGGAAGCGCAAAAAAGCACGGTACCGGTGGTGGAACACGCACTGTCGATCCTCACCACGGCGTTCGGCAAGGTCGATGGCATTATCATCAACCGCCGCAAGTTCGAGGTACCGGTCAAGGTGCTGAAAACCATCGCCAAATACCGGGGTTCGTTCTGATGCGCATCGCCCTGCTCGCTCCCCTGCCGCCGGAAAAGAACGGGATCGCCGACTACGCGAACCACTTCAAGACGGCACTGGAGCAACTGGGCGTCGAGGTGGCTACGCCCTTGACGGGCGTGGTCGGCAGCACGGCGGCGATCAAGCAAGCCATTGCCGGTTTCGACTGGCAGGGTGTTGACCTGGTCCACGCCGAGCTGGGCGGTGGGCGGCTGGGGGAGTTCCTGGCCCTGCGCGAATTGCGCAAGGCCTACCCCGCCCTGCCGTTGACCGCCACGGTGCATGACCCGGAACGCATGGTCTGGCGGCGCGAGCAATTGCCCTTTCCGCTGAACCTGCTGGAATCCTTGCCCAGCCCATTGCCCCAGGCGGCAGTGGTGCTGGCCGATCCCTTGACCCTGCGCGAAGAACGTCACGTCGCCCA
>NZ_JACARK010000734.1:0-6898 GCF_013386655.1 Pseudomonas sp. K5002
CAGGTTCTGCTGGCGCAGGTATTCGGGGTTCAGGCGGATCGCCGGCAGCTTGTCCTCGCGCATGATGGTGGGCGGGATGGTCCAGGTGGGGTTCAGGGTCAGCCGGGTGATGCGCGACTTCAGCAGCGGCGTCTGGCGGTCGGCGCGGCCGACTTGCAGGCGGGTTTGCCACACGGGCACGCCGCCCTGGTAGAAGCTCAGTTGCGCCGCTGCCACGTTCACCAGCACGCCCTCGGGTTCCAGGTCCCGGGACAGCCAGCGAAACCGTTCAAGGTTGATGCGCAATTGTTCGCGGCGAATCGCCGGGCTGATGTTCAGCTCGGTGACCGTGCCGGGGCCGATCACGCCGTCGGCTTGCAGGGAATGGCTTTGCTGGAAGGTCTTGACCGCGTTGACCAACTCGCCACGGTATTGCGTCCCCGCGGAGGTGGCGCTCAGGTAGCCGCCATTGACCATTCGCCGCGCCAGTTGCGGCACCCGCGAATCGTCCATGCCCGGGCGCAGCAACGGGCCGCTGGCCACGGCTTCCCAATGCTGCAACGGTTGCTGGCGCAAGGCGGCGTAGGCACTGCGCAGGCCAAGGTATAGCGGCGCGCTCGGGCGGGCCTGGTCGAAGGCTTGGGCGACGTTCTGCATGCCGGCCTCGGCCATGGCCAGCAATTGAGTGTCGGGGTCCGGGGCCGGTTGCGAATGCCAGACGGGCTCGAAGCGCGACTGCTGCAAGCGGCCGAAATGCAGGTCCTGCAGGGCTTGCAGGTACTGCTGGCTGGTACCGATATCGATGCACAGCACGTTCCCCGTGGCATCCGCCGGGGGCAGTCTATAGTGAGTCGGGTCCAGGCCATCGTCGGCCAGCAACTGCAGTTGGGCTAGCAATGCGGCGCGGCGATCCCCCTCGGACCACAGCACCACGTCGCCCTGCTGCTGATAAAACGCCTGCAAACGCGCCAGGGAAGGCGCATCGACCTGCCCGGCCGGGCCTGGGCAAACGGTCGACAATTGCGAGAGCGCCAATTGCACCGGGGCCGGCGACACCACCAACAGGTCTTCGGCTGTCGCGACCAGCGGTGCAACGAGCAGGCAAATGCTCAAGTAACATGCGTGTTTTTTGAACAATCGCTTAGCTCCCATCCACGGCGGAGATGCTTTATACATGCTGACCTTTTGCTGCCGACTCGGCCTGATCATCTCGACCTTTGCCTCGCTGAGCACCGTTGCGCTCGCAGACACGGGTAAACCTCTTACTCTGTATAGCAGCCTCGCCCACGCCGCTCCAGAACTCAACCCCGATGTACTGAAAAGAGCCTTGAGCGCCATGCAATGCGCGGTGGGCAATGGCATCGAACAGTCCGACCGGCTGGCGGTGATCGACTATTCCCAACCTTCGACCGCTCGTCGCCTATGGATCTTCGACCTGCGCAAGAAGACATTAGTGCTGCGGGATTTGGTGGCCCACGGACAAAAATCCGGGGAAAACTTCGCCACCCAGTTCTCCAACCGTGAAGGCAGTTACCAGTCCAGCATTGGCTTGTTCCGCACCCAGGAGAGCTACGAAGGCGCCCACGGCTACTCGCTGCGCATGGACGGCCTGGAGCCGGGTTTCAATGACCGTGCACGGGACCGCGCCATCGTGATCCATGCCGCCGACTATGTAAGCCCGTTGTGGAGCAAGCGCGAAGGCCGTATCGGCCGCAGCCAGGGCTGCCCCGCCGTACGCCCGCAGGTAGCGCGCCAAGTGGTGGACAAACTCAAGGACGGCCAGTTCATGTTTTCCTGGTACCCCGACCAGCGCTGGCTGAAGTCCTCGGCTTACCTCAACTGCAAGCCGCGCCAGATGGCGAGTGCCGGTACTGTCAAAGGCGGTTGATGCTCTCGCTGTTGCCGTGCACCATGCGGCTCACGCCACCAGGAACTCCACCGTGTTCCTGGGCTTGATGAGAGAGAGAACCTGAGATGCTTTTACATCAATCCACCTGGATCGAGATTGGCCAGTTTCTGGAACGCAGCCGCAGCATCGTGATTCCCATCGGCTCCAACGAACAACACGGCCCCACCGGCCTGTTGGGCACCGACTGGATGTGCCCGGAAATCATTGCCCATGAAGCGCAGAAGAACGCCGACATCCTGATCGGCCCGACCTTCAACATCGGCATGGCCCAGCATCACCTGGGCTTCCCGGGCACCATTTCCCTGCGCCCTTCGACCTTTATCGCGGCGATTGGCGATTGGGTACGTTCGTTGGCAGGCCATGGTTTCGAGAAGATCCTGTTTCTCAATGGCCACGGCGGCAATATTGCCTCGATCGAAGCGGCGTTCTCCGAGCTGTATGCCGAAGCCAGCTTCAGCGGGCGCCCGTCGGGTTATGCGCTGAAACTGTGCAACTGGTGGGACCTGGAAGGCGTG
Organism: Pseudomonas sp. K5002; assembly: GCF_013386655.1. NCBI lineage: Bacteria > Pseudomonadati > Pseudomonadota > Gammaproteobacteria > Pseudomonadales > Pseudomonadaceae > Pseudomonas > Pseudomonas sp. K5002. The sequence continues at coordinate 2,404 of NZ_JACARK010000734.1, forward strand.
AACGAGCTGGCGCACCAGCAGTTCCCGGTGGGCCATGGCAGCCATGCCACGCCGTCGGAGATTGCCGTGACCCAATGGGCCTACCCGGACGCGATCAAGTCGGCTGACTACTCGCCGCAAATCGCCAACACCGGCCCGATCCGCGAAGCCCGCGACTTCCGCGCGCGATTCCCGGATGGGCGCATGGGTTCAGACCCGGCGCTGGCCACCCCGCAAAAAGGCGGTGAGTTGGTGGCGTTGGCGGCCAAGGGGTTGGTGAAAGCGGTCGAGACGTTCAGCAGCGAGCCAAAGCCGAGCTGAATCATTCGCTCAGACAATGAAGACCAACTGTGGGAGCTGTCGAGCTTAAGCGAGGCTGCGATGGGATCACCTCGGTGTCACTGTCAGACCGCAGTGATGCTATCGCAGCCTCGCTGGGGCTCGACAGCTCCCACAGACTGGCCCCAGTCGATTACAGGCAATCCTGCGCCGCATGCTCGAACCGCGACGGCTTGAACGTCGATGCCAACGGCTTGCGCTCGTACAGGAACACCTTGCCGCCGTCCTGGGACTTGTAGACTTCGAGGATGTTGTCCGCGGCGATCTTGCTGCTCACCACGATCCGGGCATGCCGCGAATTCTGCGTGACCGTGGAGGTCATGCCGTTTTTCTCGAACTTGGGCACCACGCACTGCACGTAGGCTTCAGGGTCCTTGGCGGTTTGCAGGGTGAGGGTTGGGGCATTGGGGGCGGATGCACAGCCCGTCATCAATAAAGAAGCAGAAGCCATCGCTGGCACTAACAACACGCGCATAAAAATTCCTGAAAAATAAACGAAGTGGGCTAACCGGCAGCGAGCAACGCCTTGAGCGAGGCATCGAACTGCTTTAATGCGTTCAACTGAACGTCGCGCTGCTGCCCAATCTGTGCAGCGATCTGGGGCGCCGTTTTGTCATGTACCCACACATTAGGCAAGTGCATTTGCATCGAACCCTCGGCTTTGGCGATGTATTGCAGGTCAAGGTCATAGAACTTGGCAACAAACCGCGCTTCCACCCGATCATTACGCTGGGTCAGCAATTGGTTGTAGGTATCGAGCATCACCACCACATCCGGGTGCGCCTGCAACAGCGCATCAAGGTTGTCGTAACGGGTGACCGAGGCAAAGGTGTGCCGCAACGAAGCCATCAGCCAGTCAATCGCCAGGTCCGGGTCGGAACTGTCGACGAAGGCCTGGCGAATCTGCTCGTCCAGCTGGCCCTTGGCACCATTGACCGCCATGGCGTGGTAGCGCGCCAGGTACTCAAGGTTGTCGAGGGTGTTGTCGCTGTAGAGCACGCCGACCGATTGCGAATGCTGCAACCCGACCGGGCTGGCGACGATTGGCGCCAGGTGGCTGGCTTGAAGCCCCCCGGCCGACGCAGAGCCAACCATTGTGCTCATCAGCAGCGCCACCAGGGCCAAACCGGTAAAAGTCCTCATCGCAGGGTCCTTGCACATCATGTTCAATGATGGCAATTGTCCTCCTTTTTCAGAAAAACAGAACTCGCAATACTTGATGGTGACTATTATCTAGAGCAATAGTGTCGTGCAGGCCGCCTCACACAAAATGATAAGGAACGCCTATGAAGCCCCACCAGAAAACCTTCGATCGCATCCGTGAAGCTGTGCTTCCGGAGTTTCGCGAGCGGGTTGCCGATTACCTGGTCGACTATGAGGAAGTGCTGCTGGACAACGCCGCCGAACCGGAAGTGGTCTACGCGATTGCCCAGCAACTGCGTGGCTACCTGCGCGGCTTGAACACCACCCGGGTGCTGGGCATGGCCGACTGGGAAGACCTTGACCGCCGGGTGGTGCAAACCTGGCTGGTGCTGCTCAAAGCCGAATAGCACCGCGCCTCAAGCTCAGCGTATATCCACGCGATAACGGAAATGTTCGGCGTGGCCACGGCCGCGTCGCAACTCCAGGGGTTGGCCGGCGTAATCCCGGGCCAGCCGCTCGATCACCATCACCGGGCTGCCCACCGGCACCTGCAACCAGCGGGCCCACACGTCATCGATGGACTCGGCGGTGAGGGCTTCCTCGGCAGAAGCGACTACTTGCCCGCAGACTTCTTCGTAAGTGGGGTACAACAGCAATCCCTGCCGGGTCAGATCCACGTCCAGCAGCGCCTGGAACCGCTCGCGCGGCAGCCAGATTTCCTCGGCCAGCACTGGCCCGGTGTCCAGCACGTGTACCCGCACGATGCAGATTACCGGCGCATCCGCTGCCAGCCCCAGCACCTCGCTCACCGACAACGGCGCCTTCACCGGCTTGACCGACAGGATCCGGCTCTGCGGCAGCTGGCATTCACCGCCCGGGCCCTGGAAGCGGAAACACCGGAACAACGACGACTGAAACTTCGGGCGGCGCACAAACGTACCACGGCCCTGCTGGCGCTCCAGAATGCCCTCGCCCACCAACGCCTCGATCGCTTTACGCACGGTGCCGGTAGACAGCTGGTACTGGGTGGACAACACCGCTTCAGGGGGAATAGCCGCACCGGCACGCCAGTGATTATTGGCAATCTGCTCAATCAGATGATCCCGAAAACGCTGGTACAGCGGCAGGCGGGAGTCACTCGACAGTATATTCATGGACCAGGATTCACTTTGTAATTGAGGAGTGTGACTACAGCGACGGTCGTGCCTGCTTGACCCATTCCTGGACCGAAGGCCGTTGCCATTGGCGCTGGGCGTACGCCACCAGGTTGGCGGGCACGCTGTCACCGTTGAGGATCAGCCGGTTGAGCATCACGGCCAGGTCCACGTCGGCAATCGACCACGCGCCGAACAGGTAGTCGCGGCCGTCGGCCAACAGCGCCTGCGCCGCGTTGATCAGCGTGTGGGCCGCTGCTTCAGCAACCGGCGACAGCGGTTCGCCCTTGAGCCCGTAAAACACCACCAGGGTCGAGCGTTCCTGCCGAATCGGCATCAAGTCACTGCGCAACCACGCCTGTACCTGCCGCGCTCTCGCCCGCTGGCGGGGTTCGGCCGGGTACACCGGCACCTGCGGGAACACATCCTCCAGGTACTCGGTTATCGCCGACGACTCGGACAGCGCAAACTCACCCTGCACCAGGGTCGGTACGCGCCCCGTCAGCGACAAGTGCGTGTACGCGTCAGTCTGGTTCTCGGCCGTGTCGAGGTTCAACGTGAGCAGTTCAAATTCAAGGCCCTTTTCCCGCAGGGTCACAAACGCCGACATCGCGTAGGGACTGGTGAAATGGGCGTCAACGTACAGGCTCAGCGGGCGATGGTTCACGGCGACATCTCCTTGGTGGGAGCACCACACTACGAGATCGCGTCGCGCAAATGAAATGCGCGGTTTTTATGGGGGCATTCCTGGCTGGAATACCATCGATAATGGCAATACTATGGCCCCTTCAACCCCACCCGTAACGCCCCGAAAAGCGGATCAAGGAACGATCACTAGATGAAACAAGCGGTTGTCGTCATCCACGGAATCGGCGAGCAGCGCCCGATGGATACCCTGCGTGGCTTCGTCGAAGCGGCGATCCCGGCGGACACCCCCGAGGCGACGCCTTTCTACTGGAGCAAACCCGACCGGTTTTCGCGCAACTTCGATTTGCGCGTGTTGAAGTCGGCGGGTCGCAACACCACCGATTTCTACGAGTACTACTGGGCCCACAAGATGCAGGGCACCAAGGTCGGGCACCTGCTCAGTTGGCTATGGGACATTTTCAAGCGCCCGCGCCGGGATATCCCGACGGCCATCGTGCCGATCTGGCGCGCCACGCGCTGGGCCTTGCTGGCCCTGCTCGTGCTGCTGGTCAGCGGAACCCTGGCGACGCTGTATGGCCGATTCCCCCACAGCGACAACCCCTTCGCCCTGATCCCGGTGCTGCTGGCGGTGATCGGCCTGGCCCTGAAGTACTCGGCACTGTCATACCTTGGCGATGCCGCCCGCTACCTGAGCCCCAACCCGCAGAACGTGGTGGTGCGCGAACAGATCCGCGCCGATGGCGTCGACCTGCTGCGCGCCCTGCATGACAAGGGTGATTACGACCGCATCATCGTCGTCGGCCACAGTTTGGGCAGCGTGATTGCCTACGACATCGTCGGCTACCTGTGGCACGAGCATCACGATCAGTTACGCCCCGGCGGCCCGGAACTCGCCGCCCGCTACGCCAATCACGAGCGACTGCAACCGGTGGTCCAGGACACCCTGCCAAAGGCTGGAAACGCCCTCGACGGCCGCCTGCAAAGCCTCCTCAGGTTCCGCGAACAGCAAGCCGAAGCCTTTATCGAACAACGCAACCTCGGCAACCCGTGGCGCATCACCGACCTCGTCACCCTCGGCAGCCCGATGGCCCACGCCAGCCTGTTGCTGGGCCGCAGCGTTAGCGACTTCCAGCGCCGCATCGAACGCCGCGAAGCACCCGCCTGCCCGCCGACGCTCGACGATAAGGGCTACGGCTACAGCGGCCGGCTGCCCGTCACCGTCGGCGGACGCC
>NZ_JACARK010000735.1:0-3074 GCF_013386655.1 Pseudomonas sp. K5002
CTTGGTCGCATTGTAGAAACTCAGCGACGGGAACGCCGCCACACCGCCCACCGAGGAAATGTTCACGATGCTGCCCGAGCGCCGGGCGCGCATGCCGGGCAAGGCCGCGCGGGTCATGGCGCTCAAGCCCCACACGTTGATTTCGAACATGTTGCGCACGTCATCCAGGTCGCTTTCTTCGAAGGAGCCGAAGTAGCCGACACCGGCGTTGTTGACCAGTACGTCGATATGGCCGAAACGTTCTTCAGCCGCTTTGACAGCCGCCTCGACCTGGGCCTGGTCGGTAACGTCCAGCGTCAGGACCAGGGCGTTTTCTTCGTGACCGGCAACGATGTCTTGCACCTGCTGCGGATTACGCGCGGTGACCACGGTCGGGTAGCCGAGGCTCAGGGTGTGCAACGCCAGCTGGCGGCCGAAACCGGTGGAGCAGCCAGTGATGAACCAGACGGGTTTTGCGGTGGAAGTCGTCATAAAGGGCCAATCCTCGTGTGTGTAGGAAAAGTATGCGCGCCGCTGTTCTTGCTAAAAAGATGCATAATCCACAAGGCCCTTTCGGAAATACCACACAATGGACACGCCCGATTTTCAGCAGTTGCGACTGTTCCTGCAGGTCGCCCGCTCGAAAAGCTTCACCCAGGCGGCCGACGCCAGCAGCCTGTCGGTGTCGACCGTCAGCCATCGCGTGCGCGCCCTCGAGAAACAGTTGGGTGTGCAACTGCTCAACCGCACCACCCGCAGCGTCAGCGTGACCGAGGCCGGCGAGCAGTTGATCCAGAAGATCACGCCGCTGCTGGAAGAACTGCAAACCAGCCTGCACAGCGTAGCAGCGGCGACGGTCGACGCCGCCGGCACCTTGCGCCTGAACATTCCCTCCACCGCCAGCCGAATGGTCCTGCAACCGTTGCTCCAGCGCTTCCTGCGCAAATACCCGGGCATCAACCTGGAAGTGGCGGTGGACAACAGCCTGGTGGACATCGTCGCCCAGGGTTTTGACGCGGGCATCCGCTACGACCATGTGCTGGCCGAAGACATGGTGGTGGTGCCGGTGGCGACGCAGTTGCGATTCGTCATCGTCGCCACGCCGCAGTATTTGCAAGGGCGCAAACTGCCCACTCATCCCCACGACTTGCTCGAGCATGAGTGCGTCAACTACCGCAGTGCGCAGACCGGCTCGCTGCACCGCTGGGACTTTGAAAAAGCCGGCAAGCAGATGCGGGTTACGGTAAAAGGCCGGCTGGCGACCAACGATGTTGAATTGATGGTGCGCGGTGCGCTGGACGGGTTTGGCTTTGCCTACGTGGCGCGCTCCAGCGTCGAGCAGTACCTGCAACGCGGTGAGTTGGTGGAGGTGCTGGACGACTGGATTGCCCACAGCGCGCTGTATTTGTATTACTTCAACCGTACGAACACGCCGAAGAAATTGCGGGTGTTTATCGAGTTCCTGAAGGAAGAATTCGGGACCTGATCCATTCAAAAAGCGAACCCCATCATGCTCTACCGCTTCGCCGCCGACGGCCTGGTGCTGTTTCATTTGTCGTTCATTCTGTTCGTGCTGTTTGGCGGTTTGCTCGCCCTCAAATGGCGACCGGTCATGTGGCTGCATTTGCCTGCCGCCGCGTGGGGCGTTGCCGTTGAAGTGTTCCATCTGCCCTGCCCGCTGACCCGCTGGGAAAATCTGTTTCGTCATTTGGCCGGGCAGGACGGATATGACGGCGGCTTTATCGAGCATTACATCCTGACCCTGATCTACCCGGCCGGGCTGACGCCGCAGATTCAATTGGGGCTGGGCGCGCTGGTGCTGTTGATCAATATCGCGGTGTATGTGCGATTGATCAGGCGCTCCTAGGCAAGCAACCAATACCAACTAACGTCGCCTCAACCGCCTCGTCCAACGGTGTGTGGGGTTCGCTGCCCAGCACCTGCACCAGGCGGCGGTTATCCATGCGTACCTCGGTTTGCCACAGGTAGCGCATCTCCTGCATCTCGCGGAAGGTGGTGACAAAGGGCGCGGCCAGTTTCAGCAGCCACCACGGGAAAGCACGTACAGAAGGCTGTTGGCCGGTCTTGCGTGACACCACCCGCTGAATCGCCTGGCTCATCTGCCGACCGTCCGCATCTATGTGCCCCGCCATATGAAAGCGGGCGAAGGCATCAAGGCTGTCGCGGCGTGCAATCAACTCGACCATGGTCCTCGCCACATCAGGCAGGTAAGCCCACTGATGCCCCACGCCTGGCGCTCCCGGATAACTCACGCTGGCCACCGGTTTTGCGGGTTTGACCAGGCCTTGGGAAAACCAGCTGCTGCCGGCCTTGGCGCCGAAAAAATCGCCTGCCCGCACGATCAGCGCCCGTGCGCCCTGCTGGGTCGCCTCAAGCAAACGCTGCTCCATCTCCACCCGGATCGCGCCCTTGCGGGTAAGGGGATGCTGCGGCGAATCTTCCTCCAACCGCGCAAAGGCATCAGGCCCGAAGTTGTACACCGTGCCTGGCAAGACAATCGTCGCCCCTTCCGCGACTGCCGCCGCGATGCTGTTGTCGATCATCGGCAGCACCAGCTCTGCCCAGCGCTGATAACCAGGCGGGTTGACCGCATGCACGATCACCGAACAACCCCGGGCCGCTGCGACGACTTCCCCACGGTTCAGCGCATCACCTTTTATCCAGGTGAAATCGGCATTCTGCTTGTGAGCCTTATCCACATCCCTCGTCAGGGCGCACACCTGCCAGCCCGCAGCGAACAACTGCCGTGCCACCTCACCACCAATCCCGCCTGTCGCGCCCATTACCAGAACCTTGTTCATGCTTTTTCCCCTGAGGGTTGTGTGATGGGGCGATTCTGTTCGCCGGCGAGCTATAGAGGAATTGCCGAAGATCATCCAGACGCTATACATTTATGCATGGCATCAAATATTGGTTGGGAGCTTTACCGGTCGTTCCTCGGGGTACTCAAGGAAGGATCGTTGTCGGGGGCCGCACGGCAGCTCGGCATCACGCAGCCCACGGTCGGGCGGCACATCGCTGCGCTGGAAAAATCCCTCAACGTGGTGCTGTTCACCCGCTCCGCCAGCGGCCTG
>NZ_JACARK010000736.1:0-606 GCF_013386655.1 Pseudomonas sp. K5002
CGCCAGCAGCTGGACCCTGCGCCTGCGCCCCGGCCTGGAATTCCACAACGGCAAGACCATCGACGCCGACGACCTGATCTTCTCGATCCGCCGCCTCACCGACCCGCAGCTGGCCTCGCCCTACGCGGCGCTGCTGCACTGGGTGGACCGCGACAACCTGGTCAAGCTCGACAACCGCACCGTGCGCCTGAGCTTCCGGGAGGGGCGTAGCTACATGCCGCTGGCAGAAACCTGGGTCAATTTCGGCGGCATCGTGCCGGTGGACTACCACCCGGTCACCAACCCGGTGGGCGCCGGCCCCTACAAGCTCAAAAGCTTCACCCCCGGCCAACGCTCACTGTTTACCCGCTTCGAGAACTACTACAAGGACGGCAAGCCGTACGCCGATGAGCTGGAGATCATCGACTTCAAGGATCAGGTCTCGCGCCTGGCCGCCCTGCGTTCCGGGCAAATCGACATGGCCAACGTGATGCCCACCGAGCAGTTGCCGATCCTGCAAAAGGACCCGCGCCTGAAGGTGATCACCTCGGTGACCGGTAACTGGCTGTCGTTCGACATGAACCTCGACAAGCCGCCGTTCAACGACCCACGGGTGCGCGAAGCGTT
>NZ_JACARK010000074.1:0-40054 GCF_013386655.1 Pseudomonas sp. K5002
CGCGCTGATGACCGGTTCGATCTCGGCCACGGCTTGTTGGGCGCTGACTGCCGGCAACGGCTCGACTTCTTCGCCGAGGCCGTCTTCCACTGCCGCCAGCAAGGCGGGCAAGGCGTCACCGGCAATGGTTGGCTCAGCGACAAACTCCAATACCTGGCCGCGACGCGCACCGAGGCTGAGCAACTTGCTCAGGCTTTTTACCGATACCGCGCCGACGTCTCCATCGACGATGCGCACACGGATTTCACCGGCAAAACTTTTCGCCAATTGCGCGAGGATCTTCGCCGGGCGCGCATGCAGCCCGTGGGCGTTGGCCAGGGCAATGCGCACGCTTGGCCAGTCGGCTGGCAGTTCACCGCCGAGCACTTCCAGTACGGCCCGGCTGCTGGTGGCGCGGCCGAGTTCCTGGCCACGGCCTTCGATCAGCAAGGCACACAGGCGTTCGAGCAAGGTCTGGTGGGCCTCGCCGAGGCTGGCCAGGCAGAACAGGCCGCTCAAGGGCTGGCCCAGGTAACGCATCGGTTTATCCGGGGTGACAAAAGCCAGGCCCGGGCGCTTCACCGTCTGCTCGCTGTGCAACCACCACAGGCCATCGCCCAGGGGCAGCGCGTCGACTTGTTGCAGCACGGCGGCAAAGCCATTGCTCACGCAATCGGCCTGGCGCAGCAGGCGTGCGCCTCTCCACACCAGTTCTTCGAAATCATCAGCCGACACGCCCAGGCCAATCATCTGTGCGTCCAGCGCCAGCTCCTGCGGCGCACCTTGTAGCAGTTTCAGCAAGGCCTCGGCAGAACTGGCGCGACGCAGGGCCTGGCCCAGGTCGGTCTCGCCGAGGGCACGGGTCAGCAGTTGCAGCAGGCGCAGGTGTTCGTCGGATTTGGCGGCAATGCCGATCGCCAGGTAGACGATCTGGCCATCGCCCCAATCCACGCCGTCGGGAAATTGCAGCAGGCGCACGCCGGTGGCGAACACTTGGTCGCGGGTTTCGGGGGTGCCGTGGGGGATGGCGATACCCTGGCCGAGAAAGGTCGAACCTTGGGCTTCACGCGCTTGCAAGCCACTGAGGTAACCCTCGGCGACCAGGCCATCGGCCACCAGTTTTTCAGCGAGCAGTTGCAAGGCAGCAGACTTATCCACAGCCGTCTGGCCCATGGATATCTGCTCGTGGGTGAGCTCAAGCATGCCGTTCTCCTAGTTAGTGCGGCGGGCGCACTAGGTATTATTTTGAATAAATCAGTGCAAAAGCGTTCGAATAAAATTGACTGAGTGGTCAGTTGGCAGGACCACACTCGTCGCGATAATCGTAAAAATACGCTTGCTGAAACGTTTAATCTAGAATTTATGGCAGATTACGCGTTAATTTCCCATGATTGAAGAGCCACTCGGCTGTTGAGTTGCGACAATGGTCGCCTGCAGTAATCGGTTACGATTGGACAAAATGTCGGGGCAAGCTCTAAAAAACAAGGAAATCCCGGTTTGAAACTCAGTGATATCGCGCGCATTGCCGGTGTGTCTGTGACCACCGCCAGCTACGTCATCAATGGCAAGGCCGAACAGCAACGGATCAGCAGCGCAACCGTCGAACGGGTGCGCGCCGTGGTTGAAGAACATGGCTTTACGCCCAACCCCCAGGCCGCCGGGCTGCGCAGCCGGCACACCCGTACCCTGGGTTTTATCCTGCCGGACCTGGAAAACCCCAGTTACGCACGCATCGCCAAGTTGCTCGAACAAGGCGCCCGTGCCCGCGGCTATCAATTGCTGATCGCCAGCTCCGACGACGACGCCAACAGTGAGCGGCAACTGCTGCAACTGTTCCGCGCCCGCCGTTGCGATGCGCTGTTTGTCGCCAGCTGCCTGCCGGCCACCGACGACAGCTACCGCGAACTGCAAGCCAAGGGTTTGCCGGTGATCGCCATCGACCGGGTGATGGAGTCTACGCAGTTTTGCTCGGTGGTCAGCGATGATCGCCAGGCCTGCCAGCAATTGACCAGCAGCCTGCTGCACCCGCTGCCCAAGCAGATCGTGTTGATCGGCGCGCGGCCAGAGCTGAGCATCAGCCAGGAACGTACCGCCGGTTTCAAGCAAGCGCTGAAAGACTTCAGCGGCGAAGTGCTGATCGAACAAGGCGAGTCGTTCAGCCGCGACTGTGGCCGACAGCTGATGGAGCAGTTGCTGCAAAGCCTGGGGCATTTGCCTGACGCACTGGTGACTACGTCCTACGTCCTGCTGCAAGGGGTATTTGACGCGCTGCATGACTTCCCGCTCAAATCCCGGCCACTGCGACTGGGGACGTTTGGCGACACCCAACTGCTGGATTTCCTGCCGCTGCCGGTGAATGCCATGGCCCAACAGCATCAGTTGATTGCCGACACCGCGCTGCGCCTGGCGCTGGCGGCCATTGAAGAACAGCACTACGAACCCGGCGTGCATGCCATCGGCCGAACGTTCAAGCAGCGGATTCACTCGGAGTAAGCGGTGTGGAGCTGATCGACAGCCACACCCATCTGGATTTTCCGGACTTCGATACGGACCGCCGCGAAGTCCTGAGCCGCAGTCGCCGCCTGGGCGTGCGCAGGATGGTGGTGCTCGGGGTCTATCAGCAGAATTGGCAACGGTTGTGGGACCTGGTGCAAACCGACGCGGATTTATTCGCCGCCTTCGGCCTGCACCCGGTGTATCTCGACCACCATCGCCCCGCCGACCTGACGGAACTGGGCGACTGGCTGACCCGCCTGAACGGCCACCGGCAACTGTGCGCGGTGGGCGAAATCGGCCTGGATTATTTCCTCGAACAGCTGGACCGCGAACGCCAGCAAAGCCTGTTTGAAGCGCAACTGAAGCTGGCGGTGGACTTCCAACTGCCGGCGCTGCTGCATGTGCGCCGCAGCCACGCTGCCGTGATCGCCACTCTCAAGCGCATTCGGCTGCCACGGGGCGGAATCATCCACGCATTTGCCGGCAGCCAGGAAGAGGCCCGCGAGTACATCAAGCTCGGCTTCAAACTGGGCCTGGGCGGCGCGGCCACGTGGCCGCAAGCCCAGCGCATGCACAAGGTGATCGCCCGGCTGCCGCTGGAAAGCGTGGTACTGGAAACCGACTCACCGGACATGGCCCCCGTGATGTACCCCGGCCAGCGCAACAGCCCCGAACACCTGCCAGACATCTGCGCCGCCCTGGCGGAGCGCATGGGCATCAGTTCCTCAGCGCTGGCCGAGGCGAGCACCCGCAATGCCTGCGAGCTGTTCAACTGGTAGGCGCCCATCCCCGATGCATGCCTGGCCATGCCTCACACTCGAAAGGCCCCGATCAACTGCTTCAGCTCGATCACTTGCAAGGACAACTGCCGGCTGGCCTCTTCAGTCTGGTGCGCGCCCTGCGCTGCATGTTCACCGGCGCGATTGATCTCGACGATGTTCTGATCGATGTCATGGGCCACGGCAGTCTGCTGTTCGACGGCGGCGGCAATCTGCTGGTTCTGGTCGACGATCATGCCTACCGCGCCGAGAATGTTTTCGAGGGCCTGCTGGACTTTTTCCGACTGCCCCACCGTGCCATTGGCCATCTCGTGGCTGGTGCCCATGGCCTTCACCGCAGCGCCGACACCGCTGTGGAGCTTGGCAATCATCTGCTCGATCTCTTCGGTGGAGTGCTGGGTGCGCCGGGCCAAAGTGCGCACTTCATCGGCCACCACGGCGAAACCGCGTCCTTGCTCACCGGCGCGCGCGGCCTCGATGGCGGCATTCAACGCCAGCAGATTGGTCTGTTCAGCAATGCTCTTGATCACTTCCAGTACGCGACTGATGGATTGGCTGTCGATGGCCAATTGGTTGATGACCCGTACCGTTTGATCGATCTCCGAAGCCAACGCCGCGATACTGCCTTGCTGGGACTGCACCAGGCCGCGTCCGCTGACGGTTTCATCGTTGACGCTGTGGGCGCTGCTGACCGCCGCCGCTGCACTGCGCGCCACTTCCTGGGCAGTGGAGGACATCTGGTTCATGGCGGTCGCCACTTGCTCGATCTGGCTGCGTTGGCCGGACACGGCCTGGTTGCTGCTGGCCGAGACCGACTCCACTTGTCCGGCCTGGTGTTCGACCTGGTTGACGGTGTGCCCTACCCGCTCGATCAGGTCATGGATTTTGGCCACGGTGGCGTTGAACACCTGGCCCAAATCCCCCAGTTCGTCGCGGCTGTGGGCGATGAAGGTGACGGTCATGTCACCGGCCGCCACCTTGTCCATCGTCGCCCCCAGGCGGCGCAAGGTGGTGCGGGTGGAGGCGTAGAAACCGGCATACAAATAGAAGATCAGCAAAAACACCGACGCCAGTGCCGCCACCAATCCGATCATGTGCGTGCGGTTTTCTGACAGGCGTTGCTCCAGTTGCTGCTCGAGAAAGGTCAGGGTGGCTTCGTCGAGCTGATAGGTCTTGGCCATCAACGTGCTGACGTCGTCGTAGAAGCCTTGCCATGGGGCGTCGAGGGTTTCGGCCACCACGACCTGCTCTTCGAACAACTCACTGCCTTGCTTGAGGCTGGCCTTGCTCGCGTCCGCCAGGCTCGCCAATGCTGCGTGGGCGGGCTTGCTGGAGCCGAGGGCATCCTGCAGTTTCAGGCCGTATTCCGCCTGGAGCTTTTCCAGTTGCTGCAGCAACTCGTCAAAACGAGTGCTGGACGACGAATTGAGAAAACCCTGGCCCAACGAATAAGCCCCCATGGCCCGGCCTTCCCCCAGGGTCTGGGTGACTTGCGGGGTGACGCTGGTGATCAGTTCACTGAGTTGGCGCAGGTCGCCCTGGGGGTCACGGCTCAAACCCGACTGGCTGGCGATGATCTGGCTGAGCATCTGCGCCTTGTTGAGGAGTTTGCCGATCAGCGCGCTTTTGCTGAGCAGTGAAGTTTCCTGTTGCTGGGCCTTGAAGGCGGCGATCATTTCATCGCGCTTGGCTTCGAAGGCGGCGGCCTGCTCAGGGTCGGCGGACAGGGCGTGGAAGCTTTGCAGGCGCTGCAGCAGGCTGTCTTCGAGGGCGGTGATTTTGTTTTCGATATCACCGGCCTTGCCTGATTGGCCGAGGGTTGCGTTGATCTGTACCTGGTTGTTCAGGGTTTCCAGGTCGCGGCGCAGGGCCAGGCTGCTGCCCAGCAGGTCGAGGCTTTGCAGCTCGATGCGAGTGCCCTGGAATTCACGCCAGGAATCGCGCACCAGGTAGTAGTTGGTGGCCAGCATCGGCAACAGGAACAGCACGCTGATAAGGCTGAACTTCATGCCGAAGGTCAGGCGGTTCATGAACGCGACGGCGGGATAGAGCAAGCTCTTCACAGGTGAACTCCCTTTTCTTTTATTTTTATTGAGGGCGCAGGGCGGCGGCAGATAGCCACTATTTGGCGCTCTGTCTGTATAGCTCAATTCGAAAAGGAGGTTTGTAACTTAAGGTTAACGAGGTAGGAGCGAGCTTGCCCGCTCCTACAGGGGGGGGGGGGGGCAAATCAGGGCAGCACGGTCCAGATGGCAAAGCCGGCATACCACAGCACGGCGGCACGCAGCAGCAACTCCCAGATACGATCAAGGCTGTTGATGCCCTCGGCGCCTACCACCGGTGGCGGGATCTCCGCGGCCACCAGGCCCACCTTCTCCACCAGTTGCGCAGCACTGATGTCCCAGCTCAGCAGCTCATGCAGCATCACCCGGCCGACCGCCACAAAGTTGCCGACCAGGGCGAAACTCGCCGCCAGCAAACGTACCGGCAACCAGTCGAAGGCATGGCGCAATTGCCCGGCACGCTCGGCCACCAGCAGGTTCTTGCTGTTCTCGGTCGCCAGCGCCAGCAGACGGTAGGCCAGGGCGGCCACCGGCCCGAGGAGGAAGTACCAGAAAATCACCGCGAAGAAGCTTTGGTAGGCCTGCCACAACAGATGGCCCTGGACCCGCTCCAGCAACTGCTCACCACTGTCGGCGCTGATGCTCAAGTCACGTTCGGCCACATGTTCGGCCGCCTGCAGGTCACCCCGGCGCCAGGCATCACGGAACGGGCCCAATCCGGCCAGGAGATCGCCACGGCCCAGGCTGTAGATCACCACCAGCAGGTGCACCGGCAGCGCCAACAGGCCATAGGCCACTGGCTCCAGCACCAGCAACAACAGCGCAAGCAAGGCCACCGGCAACAGCACCAGCAACGTGAGGATCAGCCACGGCTGCTTGCCCAGGCTGGCGCTCGACTCCAGCTTGGCCAGTTCCCGCAACCAACCGCCATCACGTTGTATTCGGTGACGCAGGGCCGAGAACTTCTCGATCCATACCGCCAGCACCAACACCAGAAAACTCATTGTGCGTGTCCTCCATCCTGCAAGGCGCTGCGAAAGCGCGCCCAATCAAATTCGGGTCCGGGGTCGGTCTTGCGTCCCGGGGCGATATCGCTATGGCCACAAATGCGCTGGCGGGTAATGCCCGTGTACGCCGCCAGCAACTGGCGCGTCAGGGCGATCAGGGATTGATACTGGGCATCGGTGAAGGGCAGGTCATCAGTGCCCTCCAGCTCGATCCCCAGGGAAAAGTCGTTACACGTCTCACGCCCCTCGAAGCTCGATACCCCGGCATGCCAGGCTCGGTCCCGGCACGAGACAAACTGCGTCACCGCGCCATCACGCTCAATCAGAAAATGCGCAGAAACCCGTAGGTCGGCAATACCTTCAAAGTAGGGATGTTCCGTGACATCCAGGCGATTCTGGAAAAACTCGTGCACCTTGCCGGTGGCGAATTGCGCCGGTGGCAGGCTGATGTTGTGCACCACCAACAGGGAAATCTCGCCACCGGGGCGCTCGTTGAAGTTGGGCGAGGGGCAATGACGAATGCCCTGGCACCAACCGCTGGCGGGGTCCAACTGCATACTGGTTCCTTGAACGAGGCTGGGGTGACTCAGTATGCCGCGTTCCGCTGTCTGGTTGCGATCACTTGGCGCGATGAAGTTGGCGCAGGTTGCCAATCACCGAAGCCAGGGCGCGGTCGAACAACAGCGCATCATCCAGGGTTCGCACCGCGCCGCGCTTGAACTCCAGGGCCAGTTCAAGCGGATTTTTTTCCAATACCTTGAGGCCGGTTCGATTGACGAAAATACAGGTATTGCCCGGCGCAATAATCGCCGTCAGCTTGCAACGCAGGGTGTTTTCGGCATCTTCCTGAAATTCCACCCAGCAACCGATCCGCAGTTGGCGAACCTTGAGCAGGTCGGGATCATCTTCCGGCAGGCTCGCCTCGATGGCCGGTGCCGCGGGACTGAGGACGAATGCCTCGCGCACCTCGACTTGCGACAGCGACGATTGTTCCTCGGCACTGCCCCGGAACGACTGGACATGCAGGGTTTGCAAGCGGGTGAAAAATTCCCGGGTAATGAAGGGATCGAATGCCGCTCCGCTCAACCCATCGCGCAAGGCTTTCAGCAAGCCTGGCAACTGCTCCAGCAGGTGCCGGCCGGCTTCGGTGTCTTCGCTGAGGCCGACACTCCAGATCAACTCGTCCATGGTGCGCAACCCGGCCAGCCATTGTGGCGAGTGCTCGCCATGCTTCAGGCACGCCAGCAACAGCACCTGGCTCCAGGCCTGTTGCAGGAACTGCACCACGACCTCGGGCAGTACTTTGCCCAGCAACCGCAGATTGAGGGCTTCGGCTACACGCTGACGAGCGATTTCGGTACGGGCGCGCCCTTCTTCCGCATCGCGGGTACGTTGCTCCAGCAATTCGCTGCGGCGTCGCTCGTCATGGGTAAACGCGGTGAACTCGGTCAGTAACTGGGAAAAGATTGCCGGATCATCCACAAAATCATTCAACAACCGCTGCACTACCTGCTCGATGTGCAGGTACAGGCTGTCGCGCTGATAATCGTCGCGCTGGCTCCAGCCCATGGCCGCCGAAGCGATTTCATTGAGCAAGCGTCGCGCCGGGTGATTGGTGCGGCTGAAAAAACTCTTGTCCAGCACCGCCACTTTCAGCATCGGGATCTGCAGGCGGGCGATCAGCGCCTTGAGGGACTCGGGCACCGTACCGTCATTAAGGATGAACTCGAACAGCATGGCGATCAGGTTGATCACATCCTCGTCCGCATCCTCCACCACCCGCGACTTGCCGCTCTTGACGCTGACCCGGGTCAGCAATTGTTCAAGCTGGTTGCGCAGGTCGAAATCGTCCTCGACCTCAGGCTCAGGCACATATTGCTGCAAATGGGAGAGCAGGCGCAGCAGGTCACGGGTGGAGATGGGCTGGGTCTCGGCGCTGGCTTCCAGCGTGGGTGCCACGCTGCCGCGCACTGCCGACAGCAATTCCTGCAACGCCGCGAAAACTTCCTGGCCGCTGTCGTCTGCCGGGTGGCCGGCAATCGGCGGGGTGTCTTCAGGCAACTCGGCCGTGGCGACGGCGCGCCGCGATGGCACGGCCTTGAGTTCGGGCAATACGCCAGTGGCGATCAGCAACTGATTGGCTTCGCCGTACAACAGATCAGCGTCACTGAGCACGTATTTCTCAAACAGCTTGAGAATGATCAGCTTGACCCGGATTTCCACGCCAAGGCTGCGTCCTGCTTGCAGAAAAAACGCGCACAGCATTGCCGGGCCCAGGGGGTTGTCCCGATCATCCAGGCGTTTGTCGAGCAAGGCATTCAGCCGGGCTGTCAATTGCCCAAGGGCGAGCCCGTCACGGCGCAGCACCTTGCCCAGCATGGCCTCGAGCGCGACGGCTTTTTCCAGCTCATCGCCCGAGACCCCGGGCGCCGCGGTGTAGGACACCACCGGAATCAGTTGCAGCTCACCGCGCTCCACGTTGCCAAGATTGGCAAACGCTTCGTAGAGTTGCTCCATGAAGCCACGCTCGAAATTCTTGCGCTTGAGGCGCAGGTCGCGCATGGCCTCAAAGAAAATACCGTGGTCGACGTTACTGCGGGTCTTGTCGGCCATTTCGAACAGGGTGTCGTCGGCGTTATCAAACAGCTCCTGCAGTCCCTGCCTGAGTTGCTGCGCCGCCTTGTCACGGACCTGGAGCAACACCACCGGCAGGCGGGCGAGCGGCGATGGCGTCGCCCGTGCCTTATTGATCGGCACCACCTTCCCGTCATTGTGCATCCTGGCCTCCTGAAACGGCGGTATTCGATTGTGTGAAGGATCGGTGCAGCAACGGCGCGAAGCACGCCGGGGCACTGCGAAAATCGGGCTATCACCGTGACGTCAAAGCTATGACGCCAATTGCAAGGCGCGAGATTATCTTGCAAATGAGGGTTGTTGCGCCAGCGAACTCTGTGATTGCCGTGTAAATGAACATCGCGCACCGCACCCGTGGTGCCAGTTGCCTTGGGTTCAGGCCCGCCCTGCCCCTATAATCCAGGCACTTTGTTTGTGGAGCCTGTTATGCCCAATCTTCGTCTAGCCGACCTGACCGCCGAAATCGAAGCCAACGTGCGTCGCGCACTGCTGGAAGACATCGGCAGCGGGGATATCACCGCACAACTGATCCCCGCCGAACGCCTGGCCAAGGCCACGATCATCACGCGCGACGCCGCCGTCATCAGCGGCACGGCCTGGGTGGAAGCGGTGTTTCGCCAATTGGACCCACGCGTCGCGGTGCATTGGCAGGTGCGCGACGGCGAACGTGTCAGCCCCAACCAGGCGCTGTTTCACCTCGAAGGCCCGGCCCGCTCGCTGCTCAGTGGCGAGCGTTGCGCGCTGAATTTCCTGCAACTGTTGTCAGGCGTTGCCACCCGCGCCCAATACCTGGCGGACTTTGTCGCGTCCACCCAGGTCAAGCTGCTGGATACCCGCAAGACACTACCCGGCCTGCGCCTGGCGCAAAAATATGCAGTGACCTGCGGTGGTTGCCACAACCACCGCATCGGCCTGTATGACGCGTTCCTGATCAAGGAAAACCATATCGCAGCCTGTGGTGGCATTGCCCAGGCCATCAGCGCCGCCCACAAGATCGCCCCGGGCAAGCCGGTGGAAATCGAAGTAGAAAGCCTGGAGGAACTGCGTGAGGCACTGGCGGCGGGCGCCGACATCATCATGCTGGATGAGCTGAGCCTGGATGACATGCGCGAAGCGGTGCGCCTGAACAACGGCAAAGCCAAGCTGGAGGCCAGTGGCGGGATCAACGAAAGCACCCTGCTGCCCATCGCTGAAACCGGCGTGGACTACATCTCCATCGGGGCGATGACCAAGGATGTGAAGGCGGTGGATTTGTCGATGCGGCTTAGTCTCTGAAACGCCCTTGAATGTAAGCGCCTGCTTTTGTGGCGAGGGAGCTTGCTCCCGCTGGAGTGCGCAGCGCTCCCAAGGTTTTTGGGGTCGCTTGGCAACCCAGCGGGACCAAGCCCCCTCGCCACATCAAACTTGTGTCAGATCGCGAGATTGTTCATCCCGCAATACTCGTTCCAGTCGACACCCAACACCTCGGCCGCTTCCTTGTGCAAAGCCAGGCGCGCCGCCTCGAACGCTTCGGGGGTGGAGGTGTACTTCAGGGTCAGTTCCCATGGCTGCAGGCCCTGGGCCTCGGCCTCATCCTCAAACGCCCATTGGATCTGGTCCCTTTGATCATCGGCGCTCAGGTCCTTGATCTCATCCAGCAGTTCCGGCGACTCCGCGACGTACTTTTTGAGGGCTGCTTCGTGCCGCGCTTCCTGGGTCATTTCTTGTGTGGTCATGTCGTTCTCTTAGATCGAGGAATGGGGATGCATCTGGGTCATCAAGGTCGCGCAGATACAAAAGAACAGGCATGAATACCGGTTCGTCTGGCCTTCAGAACCATTCTGGGATCATCTGAAAACTGTGTTGCCTTTGTGCCCGAGACAGGAATCGAACCTGCGACCTTCGCGTTACGAGTGCGCTGCTCTACCGGCTGAGCTACACGGGCGGTGGGCTAAAGCTAGCACTGCCTTGGACGTCCGGCAACTCACTGCATTTCGAGGGCAATCACACCTTGCACCCAAAAGCGTGGCTGCAGGTGACCGTTGCCCAGGCCCATGTAGCGCTCGCTGCGCTCCGTGAGTCGGGGCACGTCACGAATCGCGACGAACACCAGCAAGCCCACGGCCACGACGCTCGCGGCCATCCACACCCTGTACAACGCCGGCACCGGGGCGACCGATGGAACGCGCCACACATGCAATCCCATCAGCCAGCCAACCACCAGCGCCAGCCAGAGTTGCGACACCGGCATCACGATCACCCCATCCACCTGTGCCTGGGCCAGTGCACCGATCAGCGAGGCAAACAGGCACAGGCGCAGCAGGTCCACGGGCGCCAATGACCACGCACGCTCACGCAACACGCCCAAGGTTGACCAACCCGCCCACGCAACCAACGCGATCACGCACAGCGTCGACGGTACGCCCCATTCGCTGGCCCACTGCAGAATCGCCTGGTGAGGGTGAGCGGCAATGTCATTGGCGATGTCGGCAAAATGCATCGGCCCGAAACCCAGCCAGGGCCGCTCGATAATCATGCTCCAGGCCTGCCACCATATCGGCCCACGCCCCGAGAGGCTGGTGGTCAGTCGATCTACGGCACCATTGGAAATTACAATCCCCAAGTACCCTGCCAGCACCGTGAAGACCAACCAATACAACACTAACCCACAGGCCAGTGCCGCCAACTGCCAGCCCAGCCAACGGCGCCCCTGCGGCCCCAGGAACATCAGCACGCAGCCGGCAGCGCCCATACCGAGCCAGGTGCCGCGGGTACCGCCACCGATCGCGATCAGCCACCAGACACACAGCAGGGCGAACACTGCGCCCCGCGCTGGACGAGCGACGTTTGAAACCAGCAAGGGAAGCGCCAGCAGCGGCAGGGTGAAGGTCTGGAACTGACCGTAGAAACGTTTATTGGAGAACCCGGACAACAGCAAATCGGTATTCACGATTGCTTCGCCGCTGGTGAAGGCGAGGACCCCGGCGTGCAGATATTGAATGCTTTTAACCATGCACAGCAGCAATACGAACAGGACCAATACACGATCCAGGGACTCATCCCCATTGCGCCTGGCCCGGCTGAAAGCCACAGCAGTGGCGCAACAACTGATGAGCAGCGCCAGCTCGGTCAACGCCCAGAGTGGCTGGTGGGCCAACAGGGCCGAAACCAGCCCCGCGCCCCCGATCAGCGACACCCCGAGCGCTGTCGACCTGTCTACGCATCGCTCTGCCTGCGGCAAGCACAGCCCATACACCACCGCACACAGCGCCACCGATATCTGCACCGCACGTTGCCAGTCATGGCTACTGAACGGCGCGCAAATAGCCAGCATCAGCAGACACATAACCACGATGAGGAATATGTTCCCCCGCTGCTGGACAGACGACGTCATCGGCGACCTCTACTTCCTTGTGATGGGCGTAGAGCGGTTTACACACACGCTCTTCCTTGCTGCGTAAACAGTAGACGACCTGATGATCACGCGCCGCCGGAAGCACAACCTTTAGCGGCGTATTGGTCTTCTGCCGTGGTGGTGCACTTCCAGCCGGTTGTGGCGCTACGGGTCAAGGTGATGATCTTGCCCAGGACCGGCGCGGGTGCATCGAGGATTTCACAGGCAATCGTGCCAGCACCGGTGGCGATGTCGCCGGTCACGTCAATCTTGCAGTTGGCCGTTGGGCTGGTCCCTCCAATCAACGCCAGGGTCGGTGGCGTCCCCTGGTTCAGCGTGTCTTCAAAGCCCGCCTTCAACGCGGAGACTTCGGCCAGCCCTGCGGTGAACTTGGCCTTGGCCTGGTGCTTGGTGTACATGGGCAGGCCGATGGTGGCCAAAATGCCGATGATTGCCACGACGATCAACAATTCGATCAAGGTAAAACCTTTCTGACGCATCACATTCACTCTCCAGAATAAAACCTTTCGCGAGGCGCATCCTGCACCCCGTCTCGGCAACCGCGCCAGTGTACTCACCCCCGCGCAACCAATGCTGAACAAGACGCACAAACTGACATTTTTTCGCTCACGGCGAGCCTGCCCGAATCCGTCACCTGACTAAGCTATAAATCTTCCACTGTCTGTGTGCGGAACCGTGAAATGAATGATGTTTCAGCGATCTATGCCTGGGAAGGCGTCAACCGCAAAGGGCGCAAGGTATCCGGAGAAACCCGCGGTCACAATCCCGCCCTGATCAAGGCACTGCTGCGCCAACAAGGTATCAATCCTGGGCGCGTACGCAAGAAATTCGCCGGTTGGCCGAGCCTCGCCCTGCCGGTCAAACCGGCAGAGATCGCCCTCTTCACTCGCCAATTGGCGACGCTGCTGAAGGCAGGTATCGCACTTTTACAGGCGCTGGATATCATCGCCGAGGGCTTCGACAACCGGCATATGGGGGCGCTGGTACAAGGCTTGAAGCAGGAGATCGCCGCCGGCAGCAGCCTGGCTGTCGCCTTGCAGAAATACCCACGCTACTTCGATGATCTGTACTGCAACCTGGTTGCGGCGGGTGAACAGGCGGGCGCACTCGAAGCGCTGTTGGAAAGGGTGGCCATTCACCTGGAAAAAAGCGAACAGCTGAAAGCCAGAATCAAGAAGGCCATGACCTATCCCGTGACGGTACTGGCAGTCGCCACCGCTGTCAGCGCAATCCTGCTGATTCACGTGGTGCCGCAGTTTCAGGGGTTGTTTGCCGGCGTCGATGCACAACTGCCGGGCTTTACCCTGGGCGTCATCAGCCTGTCGGAGTTCATGCAGCAAAGCTGGTGGATGCTGATCCTGGCCGCGGGTGCCGGTTTCGCAGGACTGCGCAAAGCCTATCGCTCGTCCACAGGCTTTCGCCACTGGCTCGATGCCAGTTTGTTGAAAGCTCCCGTGGCAGGCACACTGCTGAAAAAATCGGCGGTCGCCCGCTACGCTCGCACGCTCTCGACCACCTTTGCGGCGGGCGTTCCATTGGTGCAGGCATTGGATTCCGTGGCCGGCGCCACGGGTAACGGGCAGTTCAAACAGGCAATCAATCGTATGCGGCACGACGTTGCAACCGGAATCCAGCTGAATGAATCCATGGCCATAAGCGGCCTGTTTCCAGGCATGGCGATCCAGATGACGGCTATCGGCGAGGAGTCGGGCACCCTCGATAACATGCTGGAAAAAGTCGCCTGCCACTACGAGGCTGACGTCGATAACCTGGTGGACAACCTTACCAGCCTCATGGAGCCGCTGATCATGGTGGTACTCGGCGGCATCGTCGGGGCATTGGTGCTGGCCATGTACCTGCCGATCTTTCAACTCGGTACAGCCTTTTGAGCACGCCACTGACTGAGATCCTCGTTTATCAGCCGTGGGTGTTTGTGTCAGGCGCGTTGCTGCTGGGCTTGATTGTCGGCAGTTTTATCAACGTGCTGGTATGGCGCCTGCCGAAGATGCTGGAACGTGAATGGCGAGCCCAGGCCCATGAAGTACTGGGCCTTCCCGCCGAGCCTGTCGCCGCGCCCTATAACCTGATGCACCCAAACTCCTGCTGCCCGCGTTGCAACCACCCGATTCGCCCCTGGGAGAATATTCCGCTGCTCAGTTATGTACTGCTCAAGGGACGTTGCTCAAGTTGCCATCAACCTATTGGCGCGCGTTATCCCATCACAGAACTGGCGTGCGGGCTGATCTCGGCGGTTGTCGCCTGGCATTTCGGTTTTGGCTGGGCAGCCGGAGCGGTGTTGTTGTTGAGTTGGGGCTTGCTGGCGATGAGCCTGATCGATGCAGACCACCAACTGCTGCCGGATGTGCTGGTGCTGCCGTTGCTGTGGCTGGGCCTGATCCTCAACAGCTTTGGCGTTTTTGTTTCATTGCCCGATGCGCTGTGGGGCGCGGTAGCCGGTTACATGAGCCTGTGGTCGGTGTTCTGGGTGTTCAAGCTGATTACCGGCAAGGACGGGATGGGGCACGGGGATTTCAAGCTGCTGGCCATGCTCGGTGCCTGGGGCGGCTGGCAGATCCTGCCGATGACGCTGTTGCTGTCTTCCCTGGTGGGTGTGATGGGAGGCCTGATTCTATTGCGCCTGCGCAAAGCCCACGCATCCACTCCAATGCCTTTTGGTCCGTATCTGGCAATTGCCGGCTGGATTGCATTGCTCTGGGGTGGTCAAATAACCGACTTCTATTTGCAGTCTGTCGGTTTCAGATGACCACTTCTGTCGCAACACCCTGGATTCTTGGCCTCACTGGCGGCATCGGCAGTGGCAAAAGCGCGGCCGCCGAACACTTCGTCCGGCTTGGCGTGGACTTGATTGACGCCGACCACGCCGCGCGCTGGGTAGTCGAACCCGGGCGCCCTGCCCTGGCGCAGATTGCCGGGCATTTCGGTGCGGATGNNCCGCGGCGCGTTGCGCAAGCTGATCTTCGAAGTGCCCGACGAGCGCCGCTGGCTGGAGGCGTTGCTGCACCCGCTGATCGCCGAGGAGATTCGCAGCCACCTGGCGCGTGCACAATCGCCTTACGCGATCCTGGTGTCACCGCTGCTGATCGAGTCCGGCCAGTACACCATGACCCAGCGGGTGCTGGTGATCGACGTGCCGCAATCGTTGCAGATACAGCGTACCCTGCAACGCGATGGCATCAGCGAAGCGCAGGTGCAGGCGATTCTCAAGGCCCAGGCCACCCGTGAAGACCGCCTGCGCCATGCCGATGACGTGCTGGTCAATGACCAGGACCTGGCCCGGCTGCACGCCGAGGTCGAGCGACTGCACCACTTTTACCTTACTTTGCGTGGAGGCCGATCATGAGCCAACCCTTGAACGTCGAATGCCCAACCTGCGGCGCACCTGTGGAATGGAAAGCAGAAAACGTCAACCGCCCCTTCTGTTCGGACCGTTGCAAACTGATCGACCTGGGCGCCTGGGCGTCCGAGGAACACAAGATCCCGGTCAGCCCGGACGCCGAGGACGACCTGTTCTCCGAAGACTTTCAGCCCAAACACTAAGGCCGCATAAAGCCATAGTCCTGCTGGTCGTCGAGATTCTCTGCAAGGTATTGCAACTCGTCGGCCAGGTCTTCAAAACTGCGCACGCCCTTGCTCTGCTGCACCACCGCACTGAGCATGGCGCGCAGGGTCAAGCCCGGGTCAAAGCCGATTTCCTGCGCCGCGTCCTGGCTTCTGCGTAACTCCTGCCGTGCCCACTCGTACACACTCATGATTCCGTGCTCCTGGAAATTTTGCAGAGCATGCGACCACTTGCGCGTGCGGCATTTGACCTGGATCAAGGCCGCGGATCGTCATCCTTCCAGGGCGCCGAGAGGTAGCGAGTGCGGTTGAATGTCTCCAGCCACTCGGGGCAGAACACCACCAGGGCGCTGATCACCATGCCGTTGATAAAGGCCTCGGGGAAAATGATCAGCCACAAGTAGCCGACAAAATCCTCGATCCATTCCGGCATCGCAAAACGGCCATCGAACCACAGCAAGCCCAGGCCTGCCAGCAGGCACAACAAGGCCGACAGTGCGGCGGCGAAAAAGCCCGAACAGAAGATATACACAAAGGGATTGCGTGGCTTCGCCCGCTCCACCAGCAGCGCACATCCTTCGGTGACCAGCACCGGCAACAGGATCAGCAGCATGCCATTAATCCCCACGGCGGCCAGGTCCTGGCGGCCGAGCAACACCAGGCCGATTTGCGCGGCAAAGCCTCCGACGATCGCCAGGGGCCAATCGAGCAACAAGGTCACGGCGGTCATGCCGATGAAGTGGTAGGACACCCCAGTGTCGAAATCCCGGCGCACCAACCACAACATGAACAGTGCGAATACGGTGCCGAACAGCAAGTGCTGGCGTCGGCGGTCGGTAAACAGCTCGACCCACGGCGAACGCAGGAGCGCCCACATCACCACCGGCGCATACAGCAGCCAGCCGATGCTGAGGGTTTCCGGCGCCAACACCGCTGCGCTGATCACGGCTGCACCTGCTCCAGGGCCTGGCGCAGTTCAGCGGCGGAGTCGTATTCGTGCTGCGCCACCAGCGTCCCGTGATCCAGTTGCAGCCACAGCACTTTATCCACAGGTGCGGGATAGCGCGGGCTTACACGGGCATCGCGGTCGAGCATGACGCGATAGTTGTAGGCCTGCATCGCCGGCACCGCGAACATCTTCGCGATCAGCCGGGGCATGCGCTGGATATCGGCGAGAAACACCGCATGCCGAGCCTCCAGGTAACCCTTGGGCTGGCCCTGCAGCGCCGTATCGACGATCTTGGCCGCGTCCATGCTGCGCGCTACGAGCAAGGTTTGCGCCTGCTCATCCAGGGTGTAGGCCTGGTCGAACTGATCAAGCAACGTCCAGGGTGCAACACGCTCACCCACTTCAACGGCTTGGGCCCACACGGGCAAAAGACTCAAGAACAGCACCACAAAACACTTCACTGCATACTCCTCATGCCACGGGACACTGTCGAGTGGCCAGTCTACACCGACCTTTTGACGCGGGACTTCCTGCGGTCATCATTTGGACGCTAAGCTGGTGACATGGATGACTCAGATTACTTGCGCCTGCTCACCGTAGCGGCCGAACAAGCCAATGCTTTCCTGTCCAATGCCCGCAAATGGGAGCGTGAGCGTTGGGTCTGCCAGCGCCTGTTGCAAGGCTTGAACGTGCCCTATCGCGCCGAAGAATTCCACGCCGCCGGGCAAGAACCGCCGGACGTGCTGTTTCGCGACGCCAGTTTCGAAGTGTTTTTCGTACTCGATGAAGGCCGGCGCCTGAACGATGAATGGCGCGACGAACTGCTGCGGCGGCGCAGCGCGTTTTCCCTGAGCCAACTGGTTCGGCGAGAAGCCAAGCCCCGGCGCATTCCCGCCCACGAATTCCTGTTGCGCCTGGCGCCCACCCTGCGCAAGAAGGCCCACAACTATAAAGAGCGCGGGATGGACCTGGGGGAGCTGGACCTCATCGCCTTCGCCAGCCTCAAGCGCGAAGTACTGGACCTCAACAGTCACTTCCCTCCTCCCACCGAGTACCTGCGCCAGGGCTGGCGCTCGCTGTCCCTCGTGGGGCCGACCTTCGCCCGCGTACTGTTCGCGCACCCGGACGCGCCGGACTTCTTGCGCAACAATCTGGGGCGCAGCATAGTGTTTGATGTGGGCATCAGCCTGTGATCGGGTTGGCGACTATGCTTCAGGCAATGCCGCCAATCACCCGACTGTAACGTGGCACCCTTCAGCAACGTCTACCTGACGAGGCCTTTATGACCAGCCGCCTGAACCCCGACGACCAACAGCATGTCGAAGAGTACCTGCAACTGTCCCAGAACCAAGTCGAGCGCAAGCCTTTCCGGCCCTGGCTGCTCCTTGCGGTGGTGCTGGTTGCAGTGATCGGCCTGGGTTTGCTGAGCCGCCTTTTGAGTTACCTGACGCTATGAGCTGCCTGGCGCTCGCTCGGGTAACTGCACCGATTTCCTTTAGCCTTGCGAGATATCCCCATGACCCATCGTATTATTATCGTCGGCGGCGGCGCCGGCGGCCTGGAGTTGGCTACCCGCCTGGGTAAGACTATGGGCAAGCGCGGCATCGCCAGCGTCACCCTGGTGGATGCCAACCTCACCCACATCTGGAAACCCTTGCTCCACGAGGTGGCGGCCGGCTCGCTGAACTCTTCGGAAGACGAACTCAATTATGTTGCCCAAGCAAAATGGAACCACTTCGAGTTCCAGCTGGGGCGCATGAGCGGGCTTGATCGCGAGCAGAAAAAAATCCAGCTGGCCGCCACCCTCGACGAGGAAGGCCGGGAACTGGTGCCCGCGCGCGTGCTGGGCTACGACAGCCTGGTGATCGCCGTCGGCAGCACCACCAATGACTTCGGCACCGAAGGCGCGGCGCAACACTGCCTGTTCCTCGACACCCGCAAGCAGGCTGAGCGTTTCCACCAGCAATTGCTCAATCACTATCTGCGCGCCCATGCCGGGCAGACGGACGTGGTAGAGCAGATCAGCGTCGCCATCGTCGGCGCCGGTGCCACCGGCGTCGAGCTGGCCGCCGAGCTGCATAACGCCGCACATGAACTGGCCGCCTATGGCCTGGACAAGATCAAGCCGGAAAACATGCACATCACCCTGATCGAAGCCGGCCCACGGGTGTTGCCTGCCCTGCCGGAGCGGATCGGCGGGCCTGTGCATAAAACCCTGGAGAAACTCGGGGTGACCGTCCTGACCAACTCCGCCGTGAGTGAGGTGACGGCCGACGCCCTGATCACCAGCAGCGGCCAGGTAATCCCGGCCAGTCTCAAGGTCTGGGCCGCCGGGATTCGTGCGCCAGGCTTCCTCAAGGACATCGACGGCCTGGAAACCAACCGTATCAACCAACTGCAAGTGCTGCCGACCCTGCAAACCACCCGCGACGAGAACATCTTCGCCTTTGGTGACTGCGCGGCCTGCCCGCAACCCGGCACCGATCGCAATGTGCCGCCACGGGCCCAAGCGGCTCACCAACAGGCCTCGTTGCTGGCCAAATCGCTGAAACTGCGGATCGAGGGCAAGGACCTGCCGTCGTATAAGTACACCGACTATGGCTCGCTGATTTCGCTGTCGCGTTTTTCGGCTGTGGGTAACTTGATGGGTAACCTGACCGGCAGCGTGATGCTGGAAGGCTGGCTGGCGCGGATGTTTTATGTGTCGCTGTACCGCATGCACCAGATGGCGCTGTATGGCTTCTTCCGCACGGCGATGCTGATGCTGGGGAGCAAGATCGGGCGAGGGACCGAGCCGCGCCTGAAACTGCACTGACAGCACGTTCCGGGATAGGACTCGGTGAGTGTGGGAGCGGGCTTGCTCGCGAAAGCGGTGGTTCAGTGCCAGATGCACTGGCTGACACACCGCTTTCGCGAGCAAGCCCGCTCCCACATTTGTTTTGTGGTGCGGACAGGATTCCGCGCACAAAAAAAATCCCCGTATCTTTCGATACGAGGATTTTTAATATGGTCGGGGTAAGGGGATTCGAACTCCTGACATCCTGCTCCCAAAGCAGGCGCGCTACCGGACTGCGCTATACCCCGGTAAAAAAAAGGCGACCTCTCAGTCGCCTTCTTCGATCAGCGCTTTTGGCCTCTGATCTTAAGATTCGATTCCAGCGTTAACTGGTCTCAAAAATGGTGGGTCGTGTGGGATTCGAACCTACGACCAATTGGTTAAAAGCCAACTGCTCTACCAACTGAGCTAACGACCCAAATATGGTCGGGGTAAGGGGATTCGAACTCCTGACATCCTGCTCCCAAAGCAGGCGCGCTACCGGACTGCGCTATACCCCGGTTTTGAAATTGGCTCCGTGACCAGGACTCGAACCTGGGACCCAATGATTAACAGTCATTTGCTCTACCGACTGAGCTATCACGGAACTACGTATTTCAAAGTGTTACGTTGTTGCATGTTACCTTCTCTTCGACGCTTCCGTATCGCTACGTTAGTGTCTCTGAGGCGCGCTATTCTACAATCTTAAAAACCCCTGTCAACCCTTTAAATTGCTTTTAAGACAATGATTTGCGCTTCTTTCTGATTTCTCCTTGGGGAGAAGAAACCGTTGGGCTGACGTTGCTGCGGGGCGCACTTTACAAGCCTTTGCCTTACAGTTCAACGCCCTATCGAAAAAAAAGGCCCCGCAATGCGGGGCCTCTTCTTATAGCAGTCCCGCTTGGGCTTAGTGGAAGACGATTTCGTCGTTCTCCACCGTCGCCTCGACGCTGGAGCCCGGCATAAAGCTGCCCGACAGGATCAGCTGCGCCAACGGGTTCTCGATCCAGCGCTGGATCGCACGTTTCAACGGCCGTGCGCCATAAACCGGGTCGTAACCAACCGCGATCAGCTTGTCCAACGCCTCGCGGCTCAGCACCAGGGACAACTCGCGCTCCGCCAGACGGCTGCGCAGGCGGCCCAACTGGATCTCGGTAATGCCCGCGATCTGATCCCGCGCCAGAGGCTCGAAGATCACCACTTCATCGACCCGGTTGATGAACTCCGGCCGGAAGTGGCTGGTCAGCGCGTCCATTACCGCTGCACGCTGGGCTTCACGGTCACCCACCAGCTCCTGGATCTGTACCGAGCCCAGGTTGGAGGTCATCACGATCACCGTATTGCGGAAGTCCACGGTACGCCCGTGACTGTCCGTCAGGCGACCATCTTCCAGCACTTGCAGCAACACGTTGAACACATCCGGGTGGGCCTTCTCGACCTCGTCCAGGAGGATCACCGAGTAAGGCTTGCGCCGTACCGCTTCAGTCAGGTAACCGCCTTCCTCGTACCCTACATAGCCTGGTGGCGCCCCGATCAGGCGAGCCACGGAATGTTTCTCCATGAACTCGGACATATCGATCCGCACCATCGCCTCTTCGGTATCGAAGAGGAATTCGGCCAGGGCCTTGCACAACTCGGTCTTGCCCACGCCGGTCGGGCCGAGGAACATGAACGAGCCGCTCGGACGGTTCGGGTCGGACAACCCGGCCCGCGAACGCCGCACCGCGTTGGACACCGCGACCACCGCCTCTTCCTGGCCGATGACGCGCTGGTGCAACAGGCTTTCCATCTTCAGCAGCTTGTCGCGCTCGCCTTCGAGCATTTTCGACACCGGGATACCGGTCCACTTCGAGACGACTTCGGCGATTTCTTCCTCGGTCACCTTATTGCGCAGCAGCTGGTTCTCAGGCTTGCCGTGCTGGTCGACCATCTGCAGGCTACGCTCCAGGTCCGGTATCACCCCGTACTGCAACTCGGCCATGCGGTTCAGGTCGCCTTTACGGCGGGCTGCTTCCAGTTCCTGACGGGACTGCTCGATCTTTTGCTGGATCTGCGCAGAACCCTGCACTTCGGCTTTTTCCGAGGTCCAGATTTCTTCGAGGTCCGAATACTCGCGTTCCAGGCGAACAATTTCTTCCTGGAGTTTTTCCAGGCGTTTCTTCGCCGGCTCGTCTTCTTCTTTCTTCAGGGCCTGGGATTCAACTTTCAGCTGAATCAGGCGCCGATCCAGACGGTCCAGCACTTCGGGCTTCGAATCGATCTCCATCCGAATGCGGCTGGCCGCTTCGTCGATCAAGTCGATGGCCTTGTCCGGCAACTGCCGATCAGTGATGTAGCGATGGCTCAGTTTCGCCGCCGCGATGATCGCACCGTCGGTGATCGCGACTTTATGGTGGACCTCATACCGCTCTTTCAAGCCACGCAGGATCGCGATGGTGTCTTCTTCGCTCGGTTCTTCCACCAATACTTTCTGGAAGCGACGCTCAAGGGCCGCGTCCTTCTCGATGTACTGGCGGTATTCGTTCAGCGTGGTCGCACCCACGCAATGCAACTCGCCCCGCGCCAGTGCCGGCTTGAGCATGTTGCCCGCGTCCATCGAGCCTTCGCCTTTACCGGCGCCGACCATGGTGTGCAGTTCGTCGATAAACAGAATGATCTGCCCTTCCTGCTTCGACAGTTCGTTCAGCAGGGATTTGAGGCGCTCTTCGAACTCGCCACGGAACTTGGCGCCGGCAATCAGCGACCCCATGTCCAGGGACAGCAGGCGCTTGCCTTTAAGGCCGTCCGGCACTTCACCATTGATGATGCGCTGGGCCAGGCCTTCGGCAATCGCGGTTTTACCCACGCCAGGTTCGCCGATCAGCACCGGGTTGTTCTTGGTGCGACGCTGCAGGACCTGGATGGTGCGACGAATTTCGTCGTCACGGCCGATCACCGGGTCAAGCTTGCCTTCTTCGGCGCGCTTGGTCAGGTCGACGGTGTATTTGTCCAGGGCCTGGCGGGACTCCTCGTGGTTAGGGTCATTTACCGCCTCGCCGCCGCGCAGGTTGTTGATGGCGTTTTCCAGGGCTTTTTTGCTCACGCCCTGGCCCAGCAACAATTTGCCGAGTTTGCTGTTGTCGTCCATCGCGGCGAGCAGCACTACTTCACTGGAGATGAACTGGTCACCCTTTTGCTGCGCCAGTCGATCCGCCTGGTTAAGCAGACGCGCCAGATCCTGGGACATGTTCACGTCGCCAGTCGGGTTTTGGATTTTCGGCAGTTGGTCGAGCTCTTTGCTCAACTCCTTGCGCAGGCTGTTGACGTCGAAGCCCACCTGCATCAGCAAGGGTTTGATGGAACCGCCTTGCTGCTCCAGGAGCGCTTGCATCAAGTGCGCAGGCTCGATGGCCGGATGATCCAGGCCAACCGCCAGAGATTGGGCATCGGATAAAGCCAACTGCAATTTGCTGGTTAAACGATCAATACGCATTAGTCACCTTCCTTTTGAGCAGGCCGGAGCTATGAACAAACACATCCTGAATGAAGAAACCTGCCAGATACCCTTATAGATGGGGTGGATTCTGGAAGATTCAAGCGGGCGACCGCTGACTTGCGTCAGGATTGACCCAAGTCAAAGGAGTCTAGCGTTCAAGCCAGACAAGGGAGGCAAACCGACCGGTGCGCGGGCTGCGACGGTAGGAATAGAAGCGGGGATCCGTCACGGTGCACAAACCACCACCGTACACGGCAGTGACGCCGCGGGCGGCAAGCCGCAGGCGAGCCAGTTGGTAAATGTCGGCCATGAACTTGCCCGGGTTCTGACTGGGCACGAACCCCTCAATCGTTTCCGGAAGTTGCTGCATAAAGGCTTCACGCACTTCCGGGCCGACTTCAAAGGCTTGCGGACCGATGGCCGGCCCCAGCCACACCAGTACGTCGGCTGGCTCGGTATCCAGGCTTTCAACGGTCGCTTCCAATACGCCAGCGGCCAGGCCACGCCAGCCGGCATGGGCTGCCGCGACGCGGGTACCGGCGCGATTGCAAAACAAGGCAGGCAGGCAATCAGCCGTCATCGAAGTGCAGGCGATGCCGGGAGTGCTGGTCCAACTGCCATCGGCTTCGGCAGTCCGGCCGGGATCCGCCTCGACGACAACCACACCGTGAACCTGGCGCAACCAGGCGGGCTGGATATTGAAGGCAGCGCAGAGACGACGGCGATTTTCGAGCACGGCATCGAGGCTGTCCTCGACATGATCGCCGAGATTTAGGCTGTCGAACGGCGCCACGCTGACGCCGCCCGCACGGGTGGTAACGCAGGCTTTCACCCCGGCCGGCGCGGGCCAGTCAGGAATCAGCCAGTCACTCATCCGATAAACGCCTCGCGATCCTGCTTGAGCAGCGACAACAACCAGACAAAATCGTCTGGGAGTGGCGATTCCCAGCTCATCCGCTTACCGCTCGTCGGATGATCCAGCTCCAGGAAGCGTGCATGCAGCGCCTGGCGCGGGAAGGTTTTCAGCGAATCAACCATGGTTGCACTGGCCGCCGGCGGAATGCGGAAGCGCCCACCGTAGGCCGGATCTCCGACCAACGGGAAGTTGATGTGCGCCATGTGCACCCGAATCTGGTGGGTACGACCGGTTTCCAGCTTTACCCGCACGTGAGTGTGGGAGCGGAAACGCTCAAGCACGCGGTAGTGGCTGACGGCTTGCTTGCCGCCTTCCATCACCGCCATGCGCTGGCGCTGCTGGCCGTGGCGGCCGATCGGGGCATTGATTTTGCCACCGGCGGTTACCACGCCGATCACGATGCATTCGTAGATCCGGCTGACGCTGCGGCTCTGCAGTTGTGTGACCAGCTGCGTCTGCGCCTGAATGGTCTTGGCTACCACCATGAGGCCGGTGGTGTCCTTGTCCAGGCGGTGCACGATGCCGCAGCGCGGGACATTGATGATGTCCGGCACGTGGTGCAACAAGGCATTGAGCAGCGTGCCATCAGCGTGCCCGGCGGCCGGGTGAACCACCAGGCCGGCAGGTTTGTTGATCACCAGGATGTCGTCGTCTTCATAGACGATGTCCAGTTCAATGTCCTGGGCGATCCATTCTCCCTGGGCTTCCTGCTCGGCAGTCAGCTCAAGAATCGCACCACCATGGACTATGTCTCGCGGGCGGATAACCGCTCCATCCACAGTCAGGCGGCCGTCTTTGATCCAGGCGGAAAGGCGCGAGCGCGAGTGCTCAGCGAATAATTGTGCGGCGACTTGATCGAGGCGTTGGCCGCCCAATTCGGACGGCACCTCTGCGCGAAGTTCAATTTTATCGGACATGCTCAGACTAGGCGTGGCACAGCCTTTGGTTTCGGCTGCGCGCTTGTGGTTAAATACGGCGTCTTTTGCCCCGAGGCTTTCCAAGGGGCGCTCATCATAACAGGACGGCCCCGCCCAAGACAGCGGCCGTCATAGGGACGCAAGCCGCCATGCAAGTGAAACACCTGCTGCTGATCGCCATCCTCGCCATGACTGCTGCTTGCTCGTCAACAAAGGAAGTCGTCGACGAAAACCTGAGCGAGGTCGAGCTGTACCAACAAGCTCAGACCGACCTGAACAACCACAGCTACACCAGCGCCACGGC
Organism: Pseudomonas sp. K5002; assembly: GCF_013386655.1. Classification (NCBI taxonomy): domain Bacteria; kingdom Pseudomonadati; phylum Pseudomonadota; class Gammaproteobacteria; order Pseudomonadales; family Pseudomonadaceae; genus Pseudomonas; species Pseudomonas sp. K5002. The sequence continues at coordinate 25,308 of NZ_JACARK010000074.1, forward strand.
AAAACTGAAGGCACTGGAGTCGCGGTATCCGTTCGGGCGCTACGCCGACCAGGCCCAGCTCGAGCTGATCTACGCCAACTACAAGAACGCCGAGCCGGAAGCTGCCAAGTCCGCCGCCGAGCGTTTTATCCGCCTGCACCCTCAGCACCCGAACGTGGACTACGCCTACTACCTCAAGGGCCTGACCTCGTTTGACCAGGACGTTGGCCTGCTGGCGCGCTTCCTGCCGCTGGACATGACCAAGCGTGACCCGGGCGCTGCCCGCGACTCCTACAACGAGTTCGCCCAGCTCACCAGCCGCTACCCCAACAGCCGCTACGCGCCGGACGCCAAGCAGCGCATGATCTACCTGCGCAACCTGCTGGCTTCCTACGAAATCCACGTAGCCCACTACTACCTGACCCGTCAGGCGTACGTTGCTGCCGCCAACCGTGGCCGTTACGTAGTGGAAAACTTCCAGGAAACCCCATCGGTGGGTGACGGCCTGGCCGTGATGACCGAGGCTTACCAGCGCCTGCACCTGGACGCCCTGGCGGCCACCAGCCTGGAAACCCTGAAGCTCAACTACCCGGACCACCCAAGCCTGAAGGACGGCCAGTTCGTACCGCAGGTTGCCGAAGCCGACAACCGCTCGTGGTTGAGCAAGTACACCCTGGGCCTGATCGAGTCCCGTCCACCGCTGCCGCCGGGCGAAACCCGCGCCAACCAGGACATCATCAAGCAATACCAGGACGCCAAGGATTCGATTCCATCGGACCTCAAGCCGCGTGACGAAAACGGCGACATCATCGAAGAGCAAGGGCCTCAAGCCCTGGGCAATAACGAAGATCGCTCGTGGTTCAGCTACATGACTTTCGGTATCTTTGACTGATTGTTCGCCGCGATGCGAAAAGGGAGCTCTTCGGAGCTCCCTTTTTTATTGCGCTGCATAATTGCGCTGTGCGCCCATCACGTCCTTGGCTAAACTGCGGGATTCCTTGTCGAGAAGCTGCCCACCATGGTTCGTCTACTGTTCTGGATCGCCGTTATTGCTGCCGCGGTATGGTTTTGGCGCAAATTCAAAAGCCCGGCCGCCAAACAGCAGCGGCCCAGCGAACAGGGCCCGATCCAGATGGTTCGTTGCGCCCACTGTGGCCTTCACCTGCCACAGGATCGAGCCTTGAGCCTGCGCCAGGAATGGTATTGCACCCAGGCGCATCTGGAGCAAGGGCCGAAATCTATCCAGCGTTGATTCGGCCTGCCGGCGCATACGGGGCCGGATCAATGATCGGCTCATGTCCCAGCAACAAATCGGCAAACAACTGGCAGGACGCCGGCGCCAGCACCAGGCCGTTGCGGTAATGCCCGCAGTTGAGCCACAGCCCGTCGAAACCTGGCACCTTGCCAATATACGGAATGCCCTCCGGCGAGCCGGGCCGCAAACCGGCCCAATGCCCCACCACTTCGGCATCGGCCAGGGCCGGAATCAACTCGACGGCAGAGGCTTTCAGGCTTTCCAGTGCAGAGTCGGTGGGCGTCTTGTCGAACCCCTCATGCTCCAGCGTGCTACCAATCAGAATGTGCCCATCCCGCCGGGGAATCGCATAACGCCCCTTGGCCAGGACCATGCACGACAAGAAGTCCGACGCACACTTGTACAAGATCATCTGCCCCTTGACCGGCTCCACGGGCAACTCAAGCCCCAGGCGGCCCAGCAACTCACCGCTCCAGGCGCCGGCGGCCAGCACTACCTGATCGCCATGGATCGGCCCGAGCGCCGTATTCACCCCAACAACCTTGCCGCCCTGCTGAATAAACCCATCAACCGCACACTGCTCGTGAATCGTCACGCCCGGCAGGGCCAACAAGGCCGCCTTGAGGGATTTGACCAACCGCGGATTACGCACATTGGCCACATCCGCCATATAGATCGCCTGGGAAAACCCGGCACCCAGCACCGGCACAGCGTCATGGGCAGCTGAAACATCCACCTTGCTCAGCGGGCGCCCTTCGCGGGCTGCCCAGGCAAGCGCCTCGGTTTCATCATCCAGGTCCAGCCAATACAGGCCGGTGGTGTGAACTTCCGGGTCAATGCCAGTAGCCGCGAACAGACGCTCTGCCAGTTGCGGGTAAAAATCCTGGGACCAGTGCGCCAGGGCCGTCACGGCCGGGCTGTAGCGCCACGGGTAGAGCGGGGAGACAATGCCGCCGCCGGCCCAGGAAGACTCCTGACCGACCGCCGAACGATCCAGCAACACAACCGCTTGCCCTTGGGTCGCCAGGTTGAACGCCGTCAACAACCCGATTACCCCACCACCCACAACCACTACTTGCTGTTGCTTAGCCATTGTTCGATCCAGCCGATAAAAAGAAAAAGGCACGCCCGGCGCCCAATCGTCCAGCTTCCTCATCATTGCCCCCAGCACGCCTTGCGCGTCATATCAGGCGCGGCTCCCGGATTGCTTCGCGCACCGGTACTGCTCAGGCTGAAGGCGGCACAGGGATCGCCCGCCATCACCGAGTCAATTGCCGGCGTGGCAAGCAGAACGAAATCCTGAGGGTTCAATGCAGGGGTGATTCTATAGCGATCATTGCCGGCGATGACGCCAGTCGCATCAATAAAAGTGCCGTTCCTCGCGTAATAACGCTCAAGGTACTGTGCCTGCTCACTCAGCAACCCGGCAATTTCCGCGCGATAGACCTTTTTCATATGGCTGAGATACCCGGGATAGGCGACGCCCGCCAGGAGTCCGACGATCGCCACGGCGATCAGTAATTCGATCAGGGTGAAGCCTGTGCAATCCTTGCCCATCGTGCTGCTCACCTATTGAAGTTGTCGCCACATGATTCGTCGAAAACGCTCGCCGGGCCCGCTGCCCACACGGGCATACACAGACTCCAGGACGGAGCGTGAGTGCCCACTGACGCCCACTGATGTCACGCGATAGACGGTGGCCTGGGCCTCTGCCGGGAGTTGAGCCAAACCCGTTCCCGGCCCCAGGTTTTGAATACCGTAGACGCCATCTTTCATCCCTATCCAGGTCACAGTCGATACGGGATTCGTCCCCGGCCCCACTACCGAAACCGATTCGGCAGGTGGCGCGCACGCAGCCATCGAGTGGCAAGGGCGCAGGGCGAAACCTGACGCCTGCACCAAAGACTCGCCAAGCCTGAGGCCGCTTTCGGCCTGCTGAAACGACTGGTTGCGCTGCCGAAGGCTGCCGGTAATTTTTTCTTGCGAGATTGCTCCCTGCATCGAAGACAATCCGAGGAGTGCCAACAGCAGCAGGAATACCAGGCTGATCAGCAAAACCATGCCTGCCTGCCTCGAACGGGAGAGGTAATAACCCATGGGCACGCTACTCCAGGCGATTACGTAGTGCCGCGACCACGCTGTAGGCCTGGTCTTTCACCAACCCATTTGGATCCTGAAGTGTCAGCAGAATCCGCACGCTGCGGATGAGCGACTCATCGCCGGGGTTGGGGTCATATCGGCTGACAACCGTTGAGCCAGGCTTGTCGGCCACGCCGAAACTGATATCGAATGCCCCCACGTTATCCACCAGCACCGCTTTGCTCGGGGCCGCCAGCGTGCTGAACTTCAGCTGCCCGCCCTCAAAGGTGTAGGTCAGCTTGCGCAGTGGGAAGTGGATTTGCCCGGGCGTCGCTGCCGGCGGGCTTCCAACATAGGCGTGGGCAGAGCCGGTGCAATCGGAAAGCACCGTCCAGTCCGGCTTGCTGCCACCCTCCCCGACGTCGGCGGTCACCAGCGTCAGGGACCGGGAACTGCCGGTGGTACTCCATCCAATGGGACGATCAAAACCTGCGGGAGCGTTGCTGATTGATGCAGCGGACAAGCAGCCAAACATGCCCGCCTGGCGTATTTCCTGAATCAGCTTGCCAAGGGCGAACCGTGCATCATCCTGCAACAGCGAAGCCGCACTCTGGCTGGCATAAGTGGTTCGGGAGCTGAGTGCAATCTGGGTCACCCCCAGGATCAACATCAGGCCGAGGGCCAATGCCAGCAGCATCTCTACCAAGCTGAAACCGCACACTGGACCTCTCATGGCAACACCCTCGGGTCGACTGCAATCCGGCTGGTCAGGGTGAATGTTTCCCGGGTGCCTTGAGCCTTCGCTCCACGGGAGTCGTCCCAACTGATGCTGATGGTCACTTCTCGCTGATTGACCGCAACCGACCCCTTGGCGCTTTCCCCGGCGAACCCGGCGATATTCGCTTCAAAGTCGTGCAGGTCCAGATCACGCACACTCGCGACCGAGGTGCTGGAGGGCGCGCGTTCACCCTGGCCCCAGGAGTAATCAGCACCCGAATTGGCGCGGATCCGGTCGAGCATGTCGTAGGCAATGAAACTGGCCTGACTGGTCATCCTGGAACTGTCGGTATATTTCAATGCATTGAGCTGAATGACTGCCGCCCCTAGCAGGCCGACAGCGAGGATCAGCACAGATACCAGGACCTCGATCAGCGTCATTCCGGCCTGGGTCGGTTGCGGGTGGGGCGTTACGGGGAAAGCGTTCATTACCATCGCCATCCATGTCGAAGGTCATCAGAAAGCAGCGCAAACCTGCTGTGCGACGCAAGACTAGCGCCGGTATTGCCTGAGCGCTGCCCCCCGGAACAAAGCGAAATACTTTGGACAGAATGGCCACCATTCGCCCCGCCGGACTGGGCGCTATAACTATGTCTGCCATCCGGCACCGACTGAAAAGCACACCGCGTCCACGGAGGGACGGCCCATGAAACAACGAGGTTTCTCGCTGATTGAACTGATACTCGGCCTGTTCCTGAGCGGCATCCTGGCCAATCTGGCAGTGCCGAGCCTCAAGGGGCTGCTCGAGTCGCAACGACGCCAGAGCGCCGCCGAATCCCTTGCCGGCGGACTGCGTTATGCCCGCACAGAAGCCATCGCACGCAATCGCACGGTGGTTATCCATGCATTGGACGATGACTGGAGCCGGGGTTGGAGGGTGATACTGGACCTGAACGGTCGCGGCCATCTGGACGACAAAAACCCGGTGCTGCTGGAGCGCCAGGACAGTGGGCAGATACCGATTGTGGGGAATACGCCGGTGAGAACCCAGATACGCTTCAGCAGCCTGGGCGAACCGCTGCTGTCAGCAGGGGCATTCAGCGCCGGCACCGTCCACGTGTGTGCGACGGACCAGCAACTGAGCCTGTATCAAATAGTGCTGGCCGCCAGCGGGCGTATCAGCCTGCGCAGTAACAAGACCGAGCAGGCTTTGTGCCGGGGCTATGCCGGTACTCCGGGCCTCAGAGCAGCGAACGAACCCGCAGCTCCTTGGGCATGGAGAAAGTGATGTTCTCTTCACGGCCAGCCAGTTCATCAGCGCCCGTGGCGCCCCAGGCCTGCAGTTGCTGAATAACGCCACGCACCAGGACTTCCGGGGCCGAGGCTCCGGCAGTGATGCCGATGCGTTCGACACCGTCGAACCAGCTGCGCTGCATGTCTTCGGCACCATCGATCAGGTAGGCCGGGGTGGCCATGCGCTCGGCCAGTTCGCGCAGGCGGTTGGAGTTGGAGCTGTTGGGGCTCCCCACCACCAGCACAACATCGCATTCGTCGGCCAATTGCTTGACCGCATCCTGGCGGTTCTGGGTGGCGTAGCAGATGTCATCCTTGCGTGGGCCGCCGATGGCCGGGAAGCGCGAGCGCAAGGCATCGATGACGCGGCTGGTGTCGTCCATGGACAAGGTGGTCTGGGTAACGAAAGCCAGCTTTTCAGGGTTGTGCACCTGCAATGCAGCGACGTCTTTTTCGTCTTCCACCAGGTAGATCGCGCCACCATTGCTGCCATCGTACTGGCCCATGGTGCCTTCGACTTCCGGGTGACCGGCGTGGCCGATCAGGATGCATTCACGACCATCACGGCTGTAGCGCGCGACCTCGATGTGCACCTTGGTCACCAGCGGGCAGGTGGCGTCGAACACTTTCAGGCCACGGCCTGCTGCTTCGGTGCGTACCGCCTGGGAAACGCCGTGAGCGCTGAAGATGACGATAACGTCGTCCGGCACCTGGTCCAGTTCTTCAACGAAGATGGCCCCGCGGCTGCGCAGGTCTTCGACCACAAACTTGTTGTGGACGACTTCATGGCGCACGTAAATCGGCGGCCCGAAAACTTCCAGGGCGCGGTTGACGATTTCAATCGCCCGGTCCACGCCGGCGCAGAAGCCACGGGGGTTGGCGAGTTTGATTTGCATGCTGTGCCTCGTGTCTTGCCCTGTAGGATCGAGCTTGTGTGGCGAGGGCGCTTGCTCCCGCTGGGCCGCGAAGCAGCCCCAACAAGCTCGCCCCTGCAGTAGGCCGATTTCGTTAGTTACAGCGCTTTAACGTCGATGATTTCAACATCAAAGGTCAAGGTTTTCCCGGCCAACGGGTGGTTGAAGTCGATGGTCACTTGCGCGTCATCAAAGGCTTTCACCACACCCGGCAGCTCGGTATTCGCCGCATCGTTGAAGATCACCAGCAAACCTTCCGACAGCTCCATGTCCTGGAACTGCGAACGCGGGATGATCTGCACGTTTTGCGGGTTGGGCTGGCCAAAGGCGTTTTCCGGCAGGATCTGCAGGTTGCGCTTGTCGCCGGCCTTGAAACCGAACAGTGCCGCTTCGAAACCCGGCAGCAGGTTGCCGTCGCCGACCTTGAAGGTCGCCGGGGCCTTGTCGAACGTGCTGTCGACCGTGTCGCCATTCTCCAGGCGCAATGCGAAATGCAAGGTGACTTCCGTGTTCTGGCCAATGCGTTGCTCAGCCAATACCTGTTCAGTCATGAACGGTCTCTCCGGTTTTCTTGCTTTTGAACATATCCAACGCCAGCATGATTGCACCGACGGTGATGGCGCTGTCGGCAAAGTTGAACGCCGGGAAGTACCAGCGGTTCTGCCAATGCACCAGAATAAAGTCGATCACATGGCCCAGGGCAATGCGGTCGTAGAGGTTGCCCAATGCGCCACCCAGCACCAGCGCCAACGCAACGGCCAGCCAGGTGTCGTTACGCCCCAGGCGCTTGAGCCAGACTACCAGCACGGCACTGACCACCACGGCGATCAGGGCAAACAGCCAGCGCTGCCAGCCGGAGCTGTCGGCCAGGAAGCTGAACGCAGCGCCGGTGTTGTAGGCCAGGGTCCAGCTGAAGTAGTCGGGAATCACCACGATCTGCTGGTACATCTCCAGGGCGCCTTCGAAGTGAGCCTTGCTGAGCTGGTCAATGACCAGCACCAGCACGCTCAACACGAGCAAGCCCAGGCGTCCAAAACGACTGGCTTCAGGCATAGTGACGAACCTCGCCAGCGCCAGAGATGTTGTCGACACAGCGACCGCAGATTTCCGGATGCTCGGGGTTCACGCCGACATCTTCACGGCAGTGCCAGCAACGGGCGCACTTGGCGAAGGACGACTTGACCACCTTGAGCTTGAGACCCGGGACTTCGGTCGCGACTGCGTCTGCAGGCGCCTGGGCAAACGGCGCCAGGCTGGCGGTCGAGGTGATCAGGACGAAGCGCAGTTCGTTGCTCAGCTTGGCCAGGTCGGCAGTCAGGCCTTCTTCGGCAAACAGCGTGACTTCGGCCTGCAGGTTGCCGCCAACGGCCTTCGCCGCGCGCTGCACTTCCAGCTCCTTGTTCACGGCAACCTTGACGGCCATTACGCCTTCCCAGTACTCGCGGCCCAGCTCGAAGTCGGCCGGCAATTCGGTCAGGCCTTCGTACCAGGTGTTGAGCATCACGGACTCGTTCCGCTCGCCCGGCAGGTATTCCCACAGTTCGTCGGCGGTGAATGCCAGGATCGGGGCGATCCAGCGCACCAGCGCTTCAGAGATGTGGTGCAGCGCGGTCTGCGCCGAACGGCGGGCCTTGCTGTTGGCGCCGGTGGTGTACTGGCGGTCCTTGATGATGTCGAGGTAGAAACCACCCAGCTCCTGCACGCAGAAGTTGTGGATCTTCGAGTAGACGTTCCAGAAGCGGTATTCGCCGTAGTGCTCTTGCAGCTCGCGCTGCAGCAACAGGGTACGGTCCACGGCCCAACGGTCCAGGGCGAGCATTTCCTCGGCCGGCAGGATGTCGGTGGCCGGGTTGAAACCGGTCAGGTTCGACAGCATGAAGCGTGCGGTATTACGGATCCGGCGGTAGGCATCGGCGCTGCGCTGCAGGATCTGCTCGGAAACGGCCATCTCGCCCGAATAATCGGTAGAGGCAACCCACAGGCGCATGATGTCGGCGCCCAGGGTGTCGTTGACCTTTTGCGGCGCGATCACGTTGCCCAGGGACTTGGACATCTTGCGACCGTTCTCGTCGACGGTGAAACCGTGGGTCAGCAGCTCGCGGTACGGGGCGTGATCGTCGATCGCGCAACCGGTCAGCAACGAGGAGTGGAACCAGCCACGGTGTTGGTCCGAACCTTCCAGGTACAGGTCGGCACGCGGGCCGGTCTCGTGGCCCATCGGGTGCGAGCCGCGCAGTACGTGCCAGTGGGTGGTACCCGAGTCGAACCAGACGTCGAGGGTGTCGCTGATCTTGTCGTACAGCGGCGCTTCGTCGCCCAGCAGCTCGGCGGCGTCCAGCTTGAACCAGGCTTCGATGCCCTCTTGTTCAACGCGCTGGGCAACCTCTTCCATCAGCTCGACGGTACGTGGGTGCAACTCGCCGCTTTCCTTGTTCAGGAAGAACGGAATCGGCACGCCCCAGTTGCGCTGGCGGGAGATGCACCAGTCCGGACGGTTGGCGATCATCGAGTGCAGGCGCGCCTGGCCCCACGCCGGAACGAACTTGGTGTCTTCGATCGCCTTGATCGCACGCTTGCGCAGGGTTTCGCCGCGGGTCGGCTCTTTGTCCATGCCGATAAACCACTGCGCAGTGGCGCGGTAGATCAGCGGGGTCTTGTGACGCCAGCAGTGCATGTAGCTGTGGGTGATGGTTTCGGTGTGCAGCAGCGCACCGACTTCCGCCAGCTTGTCGACGATCGCCGGGTTGGCCTTGAAGATGAACTGGCCACCGAAGAATTCCAGGGACGGCACGTACACGCCGTTGCTTTGCACGGGATTGATGATGTCGTCGTTGACCAGGCCGTATTGCTTGCAGATCACGAAGTCGTCAACGCCATAGGCAGGCGAGCAGTGAACCACGCCGGTGCCGGCGCCCAGCTCAACGTACTCGGCCAGGTAGATTGGCGACAGGCGGTCGTAGAACGGGTGACGGAAGTTGATCAGTTCCAGCGCGGACCCGGTAGTGGTCGCGATCACCGAGCCTTGCAGGTTGTAGCGGGCCAGGCACGCCTCCACCAGCTCTTCAGCCAGCACCAGCAGTTTGTCACCGACGTCCACCAGGGCGTAGGTGAATTCCGGGTGCACGTTCAGCGCCTGGTTGGCCGGGATGGTCCACGGGGTGGTGGTCCAGATCACAATAGAGGCTGGCTTGGCCAGGCTCGCCAGACCGAAGGCTTGCGCCAGTTTGGCTTCGTCGGCGATCGGGAAGGCCACGTCGATGGTCGAGGACTTCTTGTCTTCGTACTCGACTTCGGCTTCAGCCAAGGCCGAGCCGCAATCGAAGCACCAGTTCACGGGCTTGAGGCCCTTGAACACGAAACCGCCCTTGACGATTTCGGCCAAGGCGCGGATTTCACCGGCCTCGTTCTTGAAGTTCATGGTCTTGTACGGGTTGGCCCAGTCGCCCAACACCCCCAGGCGGATGAATTCGGACTTCTGCCCTTCGATCTGCTCGGTGGCGTAGGCACGGCACAGTTCGCGGGTTTTATCCGCGCCCAGGTTCTTGCCGTAGGTCACTTCGACCTTGTGTTCGATCGGCAGGCCGTGGCAGTCCCAGCCCGGGACATAAGGCGCGTCGAAACCCGAAAGGGTTTTCGAGCGGATGATCATGTCCTTGAGAATCTTGTTCAGCGCATGACCGATGTGAATCGTGCCGTTGGCATAAGGAGGGCCGTCGTGCAGGACGAATTTCGGACGATCCTTGCCAATCTCGCGCAACTTTCCGTACAGGCCAATACTGTCCCAGCGCTGCAGGATCTGCGGTTCGCGCTGTGGCAGGCCGGCCTTCATTGGGAAGGCGGTGTCCGGAAGGTTTAGCGTGGCTTTATAGTCGGTCATTTAAGGCTCTTCATTAGCGATGGGCGCTAGGTGCGGCTAGTGCACGGGCGGCGGCGACATCCGCATTGATCGCCGTTTTCAACGCCTCCAGGGAGGCGAAACGCTGCTCTTCACGCAGCTTTTGGTGGAAAGCCACCGTCAAACGCCGGTCATACAAATCACCGGCAAAATCCAAAAGGTGAACTTCCAGGTGGGCTTTGCCATCACCTGCAACCGTGGGCCTGACGCCTATGTTGGCGACTCCGGGCCACGATCGGCCATCGATGTCGACACTCACCAGGTAAACCCCGGTCAGTGGCACACGACGGCGCTTGAGCTGCACGTTGGCGGTTGGCGTGCCCAGTTGGCGCGCCAGCTTCTGGCCGTGCAGCACCCGCCCGGCAATCCGGAACGGGCGACCGAGCAAACGCTCGGCCAAGGCGAAGTCGGCAGCGGCCAGGGCGTTACGCACCTGGGTACTGCTCACGCGCAGGCCGTCCAGTTCGACGGTTTGCGCGGCTTCGACGGTAAAACCCTGGGTGACGCCGGCCTGCTGCAGGAAATCGAAATCCCCTACCCGGTCGCAACCGAAACGGAAGTCGTCGCCGACCTCCAGATGCTGCACGCCGAGGCCGTCCACCAGGATACGGTCGACGAACTCGGCGGCGCTGAGGCTGCGCAAGCGCTGGTTGAAAGCCAGGCAGAGGACGCGGTCCACACCTTCTTCAGCCAGCAGTTGCAGCTTGTCCCGCAGGCGGGCCAGACGCGCCGGCGCCGTCTGCGGGGTAAAGAATTCTCGCGGCTGTGGTTCAAAAATCACCACGCAGCTGGGCACGCCCAACTCAACCGCACGCTCACGCAGGCGGGCCAGGATAGCCTGGTGGCCACGGTGAACACCGTCAAAGTTGCCAATAGTGGCGACGCAGCCCCGATGCTGGGGGCGCAGGTTGTGGAGACCTCGAACCAGCTGCATAACGCGCTTCTTGCTCATAAAGTGGTCGATTATAACCACACCCGGCCCCGGACGACAGGCAACAGCGCAGGCCATTTGCGCGAATCGATAAAACAACCGTCTTATCGACGAAAAGTCTCTAGCTCAGCGACTTGCGATTGAAATCCCGCAAGCGGAAGCCCATCAGCAGCAACATGCCGAAGTACACCAGCACACCAGCCGCCACCAACGCTCCCAGGCGCATGAAGCGCTCGAGCATATGGCCCTGCTCCCAGGCCGGCATGAAGTGCATCAGGCCCAGCAGTACCGCGGCCATCGTCCCCACCGCCACCACCAACTTGAGCGCAAACGAGCCCCAGCCCGCCTGAGGCTGGAACATTTTCTGTTTACGCAGCTGATAAAACAGCAGCCCGGCGTTGATGCAGGCCCCCACACTGATCGCCAGCGCCAGCCCGGCATGCTTCAGCGGACCGATGAACGCCAGGTTGAGCAGTTGGGTAACCACCAGGGTGAAGATCGCGATCTTTACCGGGGTACGGATGTTTTGTTGAGCATAAAAGCCGGGGGCCAGCACCTTGATCACGATAATGCCCAGCAGGCCGACGGAATAGGCGATCAGCGCACGCTGGGTCATCGAGGCGTCAAACGCAGTGAACTGGCCGTACTGGAACAGCGCGACCGTCAGTGGCTCGGCGAGCAACCCCAGGGCCACGGCACACGGCAGCACCAGCACGAAGCACAGGCGCAGGCCCCAGTCGAGAATCCGCGAATATTCGTGACGGTCTTTGCTGGCATAGGTACGCGACAGCGTTGGCAGCAGGATGGTGCCGAGTGCCACGCCGAGCACGCCGGACGGCAATTCCATCAGACGGTCGGCGTAGTACATCCACGACACCGAACCCGAGACCAGCAGCGAGGCGAAGGCGGTGTTGATGATCAAGGAAATCTGGCTGACGGAAACCCCGAGGATTGCCGGCAGCATGTTGCGCATCACCCGCCAGACGCCGGTGTCCTTGAGATTCAAACGCGGCAGCACGAGCATGCCGATTTTCTTCAGGTGCGGCAGCTGGTACAGCAGTTGTGCCAGGCCACCAGCCAGGACCGCCCAGCCGAGGGCCATCACAGGCGGATCGAAATACGGTGTCAGGAACAGCGCAAAAATAATCATGCTGACGTTAAGCAGGGTCGGCACGAAGGCCGGCACCGAGAAACGGTTCCAGGTATTGAGGATCGCCCCGGCCAGGGACGACAGGGAAATCAGCAATATATAAGGAAAGGTCACCCGCAACAAATCAGTGGTCAGGGCGAATTTTTCCGGTGTATTGGCAAAACCGGGGGCCGTGGCCCAGATCACCCAGGGCGCGGCGAGCATCCCGGCGATCGTCACCAGCGTCAGCACCAACGTCAGCAAACCCGAAACATAGGCAATGAAGGTGCGGGTCGCCTCCTCGCCTTGCTGGGCCTTGTACTCCGCCAGAATCGGCACGAATGCCTGGGAAAAAGCTCCCTCGGCGAAGATCCGCCGCAGCAGGTTGGGCAGTTTAAAGGCAATAAAGAAGGCATCCGTGGCCATGCTGGCGCCAAAAATACGTGCCAGCAGCGTGTCACGCACAAACCCCAGAACCCGGGAAATCATAGTGATAGAGCTGACAGCGGCCAACGATTTGAGCAGATTCATTGAAAGAGTTTTTGCCTATAGATAAAGAGCAGGCGAACAAACGGCCCACATATGCGATACTCCGCGCCTGCAACAAGCACAGAGCCAAAGCTCGCGAGTTTACAGGTCAAGCGCCGGAAATAAATCACCCGCCTCTTAAGATCGACCACTCAGCAGTTCGCATCACACGCCCTTGACAAGACTTCAACTCATCGGCATGATTCGCGGCCTATTTTGTTTGCTATTTCCTAAAAAGTCTTTCGAGGAGCTCGACGGTGGCCAACACACCTTCCGCCAAAAAACGTGCAAAACAGGCTGAGAAGCGTCGCAGCCACAACGCCAGCCTGCGTTCCATGGTTCGTACCTACATCAAGAATGTAGTTAAAGCCATTGACGCAAAAGACGCTGAAAAAGCTCAAGCTGCTTACGTTCTGGCTGTGCCAGTTATCGACCGTATGGCCGATAAAGGCATCATCCACAAGAACAAAGCTGCTCGCCATAAAGGTCGTCTGAATGGCCACATCAAGGCTCTGAACCTTGCTGCTGCAGCCTAAGCGATAAGCTTGTTAAAAAACCGACCCCAGGGTCGGTTTTTTATTGTCTGCGATTTGGGAAAGCCAAAAAAAGAGCCGGCATGCCGGCTCTGCTTCAGATTTATTGCGCTGTGGGCCACGGCAGGATCGGAATCGCCGTCACCGCATTCTGCGGGCTGCCTTCGATCAAGCGGTCGCTGTAGACCAGATACACCAGGGTATTGCGCTTCTTGTCGAGGAAACGCACCACCTGCATGGTCTTGAAGACCAGGGACGTGCGCTCCTTGAACACCTCATCCCCATCCTTCAGCTCGCCCTTGAAGCGAATCGCACCTACCTGGCGACAGGCAATCGACGCCTCGGCGCGATCCTCCGCCAGACCCAACCCACCCTTTACCCCGCCCGTCTTGGCGCGAGACAGGTAGCAGGTCACGCCATCCACCTTCGGGTCATCAAAGGCCTCGACCACGATCCGGTCATTGGGGCCGACAAACTTGAACACCGTCGACACCTGGCCAATCTCTTCGGCCGACGCCAGCAACGGCATCGCCAGCAGCAAACCGAGCAATCCCTTCATTACGCGCATCGAGACTTCCTTTTTACTTAAACCAGAATCAGGTTATCCCGGTGAACCAGCTCCGGCTCAGCCATGTAACCCAACAGACCGACAATCGCCTCAGACGACTGCCCGATGATTTTCTGCGCCTCAAGGGCGCTGTAGTTGGCAAGGCCACGGGCAATCTCACGACCATCCGGCGCCACACACACCACCATTTCGCCACGGCGGAAGCTGCCCTGGACCAGTTTTACACCCACCGGCAGCAAGCTTTTGTTACCCTGAGACAACGCCGACACAGCCCCTGCATCCAACACCAGGGTACCGCGCGTCTGAAGATGCCCCGCCAGCCACTGCTTGCGCGCCGCCAGCATGCCACGCTCAGGCGACAGCAGCGTACCGATGCGCTCGCCCGCCTTGAGACGATCCAGCACCCGCTCAATCCGACCGCCAACGATGATGGTATGCGCGCCGGAACGCGCCGCCAGCCGTGCCGCACGCAGCTTGGTCTGCATGCCGCCACGCCCCAGGGCACCGCCGACACTGCCAGCCACCGCATCCAGCGCCGGATCATCGGCACGCGCTTCGTAAATCAGCTGGGCCTCAGGGTTATTGCGCGGGTCAGCGTCGAACATGCCGTCGCGATCCGTGAGGATCACCAGCAAATCAGCCTCAACCAGGTTGGCCACCAGCGCTGCCAGGGTGTCGTTGTCACCGAAGCGAATCTCGTCGGTCACCACGGTGTCATTCTCGTTGATCACCGGGATCACCTTGAGTTCAACCAGGGCACGCAGGGTGCTGCGGGCGTTCAGGTAGCGCTTGCGGTCGGACAAGTCGTCATGGGTCAGCAGAATCTGCGCCGTGTGGCGCCCGTGCTCGGCAAAGCTGGATTCCCAGGCCTGTACCAGGCCCATCTGACCAATCGCGGCGGCAGCCTGCAGCTCATGCATCGCGCT
>NZ_JACARK010000737.1:0-5040 GCF_013386655.1 Pseudomonas sp. K5002
CGCTGGAGCGTTCCTTCGGCGCGATTGCCGGCATTACCACCATGAGCAGTTCGTCGAGCCAGGGTTCGACCCGGGTGATCCTGGCGTTCGACTCCAATCGCGACATCAACGGCGCGGCGCGGGAAGTGCAAGCGGCGATCAACGCCTCGCGTAACCTGCTGCCCAGTGGCATGCGCAGCATGCCCACCTACAAGAAGATCAACCCGTCCCAGGCGCCCATCATGGTGCTGTCCCTGACTTCGGACGTGTTGCCCAAGGGCCAGCTGTACGACCTGGCCTCGACCATCCTGTCCCAGAGCCTGTCCCAGGTGCCGGGCGTGGGTGAAGTGCAGATCGGCGGCAGCTCCTTGCCCGCCGTGCGTATCGAACTGGAACCCAAGGCCCTCGACCAGTACGGCGTGGCCCTGGACGATGTGCGTAATACCATCGCCAATGCCAACGTGCGCCGGCCCAAGGGTTCGCTGGAGGACAGCCAGCGCAACTGGCAGATCCAGGCCAACGACCAGCTGGAAAAGGCCAAGGACTACGAACCGCTGCTGATCCGCTACCAGAATGGCGCGGCCTTGCGCCTGGGGGATGTGGCGAAGATCAGCGACGGCGTCGAGGACCGCTACAACAGCGGCTTCTTCAACAATGACTCGGCGGTGCTGCTGGTGATCAACCGCCAGTCCGGCGCCAACATCATCGAGACGGTGAAGCAGATCAAGGCACAACTGCCGGCCTTGCAGGCGGTGTTGCCGTCCAGCGTCAAGCTGAACCTGGCCATGGACCGTTCGCCAGTGATCACCGCCACCTTGCACGAAGCCGAGATGACCCTGCTGATTGCCGTGGCCCTGGTGATCCTGGTGGTGTACCTGTTCCTCGGCAACTTCCGCGCCTCGCTGATTCCCACCCTGGCGGTGCCGGTGTCGCTGGTGGGTACGTTTGCAGTGATGTACCTGTTCGGCTTTTCCCTGAACAACCTGTCGCTGATGGCGCTGATCCTCGCCACCGGCCTGGTGGTGGACGATGCCATCGTGGTGCTGGAGAACATTTCCCGGCACATCGACGAGGGTGTGCCGCCGATGAGGGCGGCGTACCTGGGGGCCCAGGAAGTCGGCTTCACCTTGCTGTCGATGAACGTCTCGCTGGTGGCGGTGTTCCTCTCGATCCTGTTCATGGGCGGGATCGTCACCAGCCTGTTCCGCGAGTTTTCCATCACCCTCGCAGCGGCGATCATCGTCTCGCTGGTGGTGTCGCTGACCCTGACCCCGATGCTCTGCGCCCGCTGGCTCAAGCCCCATGTCAAAGGCCAGGAAACAGGCTTGCAGCGCTGGAGCCAGAAGATCAACGACCGCATGGTGGCAGGCTACGCCCGCAGCCTGGACTGGGTGCTGCGCCACAAGCGCCTGACGCTGCTCAGCCTGTTGGTGACCATCGGGGTCAACGTCGCGCTGTATGTGGTGGTGCCGAAAACCTTCATGCCCCAGCAGGACACCGGGCAACTGATCGGCTTTGTGCGTGGCGATGACGGGCTGTCATTCAGTGTGATGCAGCCGAAGATGGAAATTTTCCGCAAGGCGGTCCTGCAGGACCCCGCGGTGTTGAGCGTGGCAGGTTTTATTGGCGGCAACAGCGGCACCAACAACGCGGTGATGCTGGTGCGGCTCAAGCCCATCAGCGAACGCAAGATTTCTGCCCAGGCGGTGATCGAGCGCATGCGCAAGAATGTGCCACTGGTGCCCGGCGGGCGCCTGATGCTGATGGCTGACCAGGACCTGCAATTCGGCGGCGGCCGCGACCAGACCACCTCGCAGTATTCCTACATCCTGCAGAGCGGCGACCTGGCGGCCTTGCGCCTGTGGTACCCGAAAGTGGTTGCCGCGTTGCGTGAGCTGCCGGAGCTGACCGCCATCGATGCCCGTGAAGGACGTGGGGCGGCCCAGGTGACGCTGATTGTCGATCGCGACCAGGCCAAGCGCCTGGGCATTGACATGGACATGGTCACTGCCGTGCTCAACAACGCCTACAGCCAGCGGCAGATTTCCACCATCTACGACAGCCTCAACCAGTACCAGGTGGTGATGGAGGTCAATCCGAAGTACGCCCAGGACCCGATCACCCTCAATCAGATGCAGGTGATCACGTCCACCGGTGCGCGCGTGCCGTTGTCGGCCATCGCTCACTATGAGAACAGCCTGGCGGACGACCGGGTCAGCCATGAAGGCCAGTTCGCCTCGGAAAACATTGCGTTTGATATGTCGCCCGGCGTCACGGTGGAGCAGGGCACGGCTGCCATTGAGCGGGCGATTGCCAAGGTCGGCCTGCCGGAAGAGGTGATCGCGAAGATGGCCGGTACGGCCGACGCCTTCGCCGCCACCCAGAAAGGCCAGCCGTTCATGATCCTCGGTGCACTAGTAGCGGTGTACCTGGTATTGGGGATTCTGTATGAGAGCTATATCCACCCGCTGACCATTCTGTCGACCTTGCCGTCGGCGGGGGTGGGCGCCTTGCTTTCGATTTACCTGCTGGGGGGCGAGTTCAGCCTGATCTCGCTGCTGGGGCTGTTCCTGCTGATCGGGGTGGTGAAGAAAAACGCGATCCTGATGATCGACCTTGCGCTGCAACTGGAACGCAAGGACGGCATGAGCCCGCTGGAATCGATCCGCGCCGCCTGCCTGGTGCGGCTGCGCCCGATCCTGATGACCACGCTGGCGGCGATTCTTGGCGCCGTGCCGCTACTGCTCAGCACGGCCGAAGGCGCGGAAATGCGCCAGCCTCTGGGCCTGACGATTATCGGCGGGCTGGTGTTCAGCCAGATCCTGACCCTCTACACCACGCCTGTGGTTTACCTTTATCTCGACCGCCTGCGCCACCGTTTCAACGGTTGGCGCGGAGTGCGTACCGATGCTGCCCTGGACACTGCGCTATGACCGATTCAACGTTTCCCACCGTGCAACGTCTGGCGATGACTCGCGGCTCAAAGCTGCTGAGCCTGGCCCTGTGCGGCGTGATGCTCAGCGCCTGCGCCGTCGGCCCGGACTACAAACGCCCCGAATTGACCGAGCCTGCCCAGTACAAAGAGGCGCAGGGCTGGCGCCAGGCCGCGCCCAGCGACTCGCTGGCCCGGGGCGCCTGGTGGGAGCTGTACGGCGACAAACAACTGAATGAGCTGGTAGAAAAACTCAACAGCTCCAACCAGACCGTGGCCCAGGCCGAGGCGCGTTATCGCCAGGCCGCCTCGCAGGTGCGCAGTGCCCGTGGGGCGTTCTTCCCCACGGTTGACCTGAGTGCCTCGAAAAGCCGGGCCAGCCAGGGTACCGGTAGCAGTAACGCCAGCCTCAGCAGCTCCAGCAGCGGTATTCGCGACACCCTCAACACCCAGTTGGGCGTGAGCTGGGAAGCCGATATCTGGGGCAAACTGCGCCGGGGCCTGGAAGCCAATGAAGCCAGCGCCGAAGCCAGCGCGGCGGATCTTGCGGCGATGCGCCTGAGCCAGCAATCGGAACTGGTGCAGGATTACCTGCAACTGCGGGTCATGGACGAACAGACCCGTTTGCTGCAGGCCACGGTGGACACCTACCAGCGCTCCCTGCAGATGACCCAGAACCAATACCGCGCCGGTGTCTCGGGCAAGGACGCCATCGCCCAGGCCCAGACCCAGCTGAAAAGCACCCAGGCCAGCATGATCGACCTGATCTGGCAGCGGGCGCAGCTGGAAAACGCAATTGCCGTGCTGATCGGTGTGCCGCCGGCCAACTTCAACCTGGCGGTGAGCAAGGACATTCCGGCGCTGCCGCAGATTCCGGTGAGCCTGCCGTCGCAACTGCTGGAGCGCCGCCCGGATATCGCCCAGGCGGAGCGCTCGGTGATCGCGGCCAATGCCAACATCGGCGTGGCCAAGACCGCTTACTACCCGGACCTGACCCTGAGCCTGGCCGGCGGCTATTCCAGCAGCACCTACGCCGACTGGATCAGCCTGCCGAACCGCTTCTGGTCGGTGGGGCCGAAACTCGCCATGACCCTGTTCGACGGGGGCCAGCGTTCGGCCGAAGTTGACCGCGCCGAGGCGTCCTACGATGAAACCGTGGCCAAGTACCGCCAGACCGTACTCGATGGGTTCCGTGAGGTGGAAAACTACATGGTCCAGCTCAAGGTCCTGGAAGACGAGGCGGTCGTGAGTAACGAGGCCCTCGAAGCGGCCCGGGAATCCCTGCGCCTGACCCAGAACCAGTACAAGGCCGGGTTGATCGCCTATCTCGATGTGGTCACCGTGCAAGCCACTGCCCTGAGCAACGAGCGTACGGTGCTGACCCTGCTGCAAACCCGGCTGGTTGCCAGTGTGCAACTGATCGCTGCACTGGGCGGTGGTTGGGATGGCCAAATGCAGCTGAGCGACAAGAAGTAAACCCCGCTCTGGCTGGTGTACGGGCTTGTGTGGGAGCGGGCTTGCTCGCGAAAACGGTGGGTCAGTCAACTGTGTATGAACTGACCCGCCGCTTTCGCGAGCAAGCCCGCTCCCACAAGGGTTCTGCGGTGTTTTTGAGCCAGCGGATTGGCGTCAAATTTTGAATGATGGCTATACGACAATATTTCAGGTGTACAAGATTTATTCTCGCTACAATCCCTGACTTTTCAGCCCGGCACGGATGCCGTTCGGCCCATAGGTCACGAGAAGTCCCATGCTCACCGGTAGTTATTCCCCCGCCCTGGTCCTGATTTCCCTGTTCGTCGCGATCCTCGCATCCTATACGGCGTTGGACCTGACCGGCCGCATCGCCACTGCCAGGGGCCGCGCGGTGTACCTGTGGATGGGCGGCGGCGCGCTGGCGATGGGCGTGGGGATCTGGTCGATGCACTTTATCGGCATGCTCGCCTTCCGCCTGCCCATCAGCCTCGGCTATGACGTCGGCATCACGGCGCTGTCGTTGTTGATCGCGATCCTTTCCAGCGGTTTTGCCTTGTGGCTGGTGAGCCAGCCGCGTTTGCCGGCGTGGCAACTGGCATTTGGCGCATTGATCATGGGCGCCGGCATCAGCGCCATGCACTACACCGGCATGG
>NZ_JACARK010000738.1:0-5626 GCF_013386655.1 Pseudomonas sp. K5002
GTCATCAGGATCGGCCGGAACCGCAACTCTGCCGCCTGGCGGATCGCGGCCGTGGGGCTCAGGCCGCCCTCGCGTAATAACTCCAGGGCAAAGTCGACCATCATGATGCCGTTTTTCATCACGATGCCGATCAGCAACACAATGCCAATCAAACCGATAATGTCGAACTGCGTGCCGGTCACCAGCAGTGCCAGCAAGGCCCCGAGCGCTGCCGAGAGCAGCGTCGAAAGGATCGTCACCGGGTGCACGAAGCTCTCGTACAGAATCCCCAGCATCAGGTACACCACCACAATCGCCGCCACCACCAGGAATACCTGGTTGGACAGCGACTGTTCGAACGTCGCCGCCGCGCCTTCCAGGTTGGCCTGCACCGACAGCGGCAAGCCGACCTTGGCCTCGATGTCCTTGAGCCGCGTCACTGCCGTGCCAAGGGTCTGGCCCGGAGCAAGGTTGAACGACACGTCGGCATACGGAAACTGACCCAGGCGGTTGATGGTCACGGGCGTACGCACCACCTGCATGGTCGCCATGCTCGACAGCGGCGCCACACCGCCACCGGGAATGTCCACGTACAACCCGGTGAGCAGGTCCGGCAAGTTGCGCGGCGGATGGTCGGTGGCGATCACCACGTGGTACTGGTTGAGCTGGGTGTAGATCGTCGAGACCTGGCGCTGGCCGAAGGCGTCATACAGCACATCGTCGATCGCCTGGGGCGTGATACCAAGGCGCGAGGCGGTGGCGCGGTCAAAGGTCAGCTGGATCTGATTGCCGAATTGCATCGCCTGGCTTTGCACGTCGGTGAACATCGGGTCTTGCTTGATCGCCGCCAGCAGCTTGTTCGTCCACGTTTCCAGTTCGTCCGGATCGGTGGCTTGCAGGCCCAGGCGGTAGCTGGTGGTGGACACCGTGGCGTCGAGGGTCAGGTCCTGTACCGAGTGCAGGTACAGGCGGATCCCGGCGTCGTCGGCGTTGGCATCGGAGAGCCGGCGGATCACCTCGGTGGCACTGTCACGCTCGCCGCGCGGCTTGAGGTTGATCAGCAGGTTGCCCTGGTTGATGGTCGGGTTGGTCTGGTCGATACCCACAAAGGACGACAAGCTTTGCACCGCCGGGTCCTTGAGGATTCGCGCGGCCAGGCGCTGTTGCTCGGTCTGCATCTGCTGGAACGAAACCGTCGGCGCCGCCTGGGAAATACCCTGGATCAGCCCGGTGTCCTGGTCGGGGAAAAAGCCCTTGGGCATGATCACCAGAATCATCAGGGTCAGCGCGGCGGTGAGCGCTATCGAGATCAGGGTCAAGGTGCGGTGCGCCAACACCCAGTCAAGGCCACGCACGTAGTGGGTGTTGATGCGGTCGAAGAAATCCGCGCGGCGTTCCTGGTGCTTATTCTTGAGCATCCGCGCGCACATCATCGGCGTGAGGGTCAGGGAGATGAACGCCGAGATAACGATGGTCACGGCCACGGTCATGGCGAATTCGCGGAACAGCCGGCCGACCACATCGCCCATGAACAGCAGCGGGATCATCACTGCAATCAGCGCAATCGACAGCGAAATAATCGTGAAACCGATTTGCTCCGACCCCTTGAGCGCCGCCTCCAGCGGCGAGTCGCCCGCCTCGATATAACGCGTGATGTTTTCGATCATCACGATCGCGTCGTCTACCACGAATCCGATGGCGATAGTCAGCGCCATCAGTGTCAGGTTGTTCAGGGAAAAGCCCAGCGCATAAGCCACCGCCAGGGTGCCCACCAGCGTCAGCGGCACGGTGACTGCCGGAATAACCGTCGCCGCAACGTCGCGCAGGAAAATGAAAATCACGATCACCACCAGCAGCACCGCCACCGCCAGTTCGTACTGCACATCGGTGACCGAGGCGCGGATGGTTTGCGTGCGGTCGGTCAGCACATCGACCTTCAAGGTACCCGGCAAACTGGCCCGCAGCTTGGGCAGCAATTGCTGCACGCGGTCGACCACCTGGATCACGTTGGCGCCGGGCTGGCGCTGAATGTTCAGCACAATCGACGGCGTGCTGTTGGTCCACGCAGCCTGGCGCGGGTTCTCCGGGCCCTGGGTGGAACTGGCGATCTGTGACAGGCGAATCGGTGCGCCATTTTTATAGGCGATCACCAGGTCGCGGTATTCCTCGGCCGATTGCAGCTGGTCGTTGGCACCAATCGAATACGCCTGGAACTTGCCGTCGATATTGCCCTTGGCCTGGTTGACGTTGGCCGTGCCGAGGGAGGTGCGCAGGTCATCAATGGACAGGCCGAGGCTATTGAGCGCCGAGGTATTCGCCTCGACCCGCACCGCCGGGCGCTGACCGCCGCTGATGGTCACCAGGCCGACGCCAGTGATCTGCGAGATCTTCTGCGCCAGCCGTGTATCCGCCAGGTCCTCGACCTTGGTCAGCGGCAACACATCGGAGGTCAGGGACAGGGTCAGCACCGGCGCATCCGCCGGATTGACCTTGCTGTATACCGGTGGGTACGGCAGGTTGGCCGGCAGGAAGGTGCCGGCGGCGTTGATCGCGGCCTGCACTTCCTGCTCTGCCACGTCCAGGGACAGCGACAGGTCGAATTGCAGGGTCACCACCGAAGCGCCGTCGGAGCTGGTGGAGTTCATCGACTTGAGGCCCGGCATCTCGCCGAGCTGGCGCTCCAGCGGCGCGGTGATCGAGGAGCTGACCACGTCCGGGCTGGCGCCGGGGTATTGGGTGAAGACCTGGATGGTCGGGTAGTCGACTTCAGGCAACGCCGACACCGACAACAGGTGATACCCCAACATGCCCAGCAACAGCACCGCGACCATCATCAAGGTGGTGGCGACGGGACGTTCGATAAAGGGCCGCGAAATGTTCATGCTCGGCAGCTCCTCACTGGGCGACGACCTTCACGGCCGAACCGTCATCCAGTTTGTCGGCGCCTTCGGTGATCACCTGCTCGCCTGGCTTGACCCCGTTCTCGAGCACCGCCGACACATCGCCCAACGATGGGCCGGTCTTGATGTTGCGCAGGCTGGCCTTGTCGCCATTCACCACGAACACAAAATCGCCCTTGCTGCCATGCTGGATCGCCCGGGTGGGCACCACGGCAACCTGGGCCAGGGTGTCGGCCTTCAGGCGCGCATTGACGAACTGGTTGGGGAACAGCGCACTGCCCGAATCATCGAACTGCGCCTTGACCTTGATGGTGCCGGTGGAGGTGTCTACCTGGTTGTCCAGGGCCAACAGGCTGCCGGTGGCCAGCAGGGCTTTCTTGTTGCGGTCGTAGGCCAGCACCGTCACGGCGCCACGGCCCAGGGCTTGGTTGATAGCGCCCAAGTCGTCCTCGGGGACCGCGAACACCACGGTGGCCGGGTTCATCTGGGTAATCACCACGATGCCGGTGGTGCTGGTGGTGGTGACGTAATTGCCGGGGTCGACCAGGCGCAGGCCCACCACACCGTCGACCGGCGAAGTGATGGTGCAGTAGCCGACCTGCACTTCAAGGTTCTGCACATTGCCCTGGTCGGCGGCCACGGTGCCCAGTTGTTGCTGGACCAAGGACGCCTGGGTGTCGACGGTCTGCTGGCTGGTAGAACCGGCCTTGACCAGTTCGCGGTAGCGCACCAGATCGCGCTGGGCATTGCTCAACACAGCCTGGTCGTGGGCCAGGGTACCCTTGGCCACGGCCAGTTGGGCCTTGAGGGCGCGGTCATCGATCCGCGCAATCACCTGGCCCTTGCTGACGTGCTGGCCTTCCTTGAATTCCACGCTGCTGAGGATGCCATCGACCTGGGTGACCACGGTCACACTGCGGGTGGGGGTGACGGTGCCGAGGGCATCGATATACACCGGCACGTCCTGCAACACCACCGGCACCACGGCCACCGGTTCGCCGGTGACGGCCGGCCGGCCTTTGTGCCCGCCTGCAAAGAAGTGCAAACCCAGGGCAATCAACAACGCTACCAGTAACAACGTGCCAACGGCCCAGGCGAACGTACGTCGTCTGCTTTTCTCCACGGGTTTCTCTCTCGAACGCCGAAAACAGGAAGGGGCGGCCAGGCTAAATGGCCGCTCGCTGCCTGAACTCTAGCAGCGCGCTGGAGCTGTGCCTGTACGACCGTGAATGCGTTCAGCATCAAGACAGACAAAGTCAGCTGGGCGCCCCGCCATGCAAGGGCTGCGGCGGGATTCTTGAGCCCTGCGCAAAGCCGGTGCTACCATGCCAGACCGCCTGTCTTGGCAAGGAACCTCCTGGTCTATGAGCACCATTCGCGAGCGCAACAAAGAACTGATCCTGCGGGCTGCCAGTGAGGAGTTTGCCGACAAGGGCTTCGCCGCGACCAAAACCAGCGACATCGCCGCCAAGGCCGGGCTGCCCAAGCCCAACGTCTACTACTACTTCAAGTCCAAGGACAACCTCTATCGCGAGGTGCTCGAAAGCATTATCGAGCCGATCCTGGCGGCCTCCACACCGTTCAATCCTGATGGCGACCCTTCGGCCGTGCTGAGCGGGTACATCCGCTCGAAGATCTGCATCTCCCGGGATTTGCCGTTTGCCTCGAAAGTGTTTGCCAGTGAGATCATGCACGGCGCCCCGCATTTAAGCCCCGAGCAGGTGGAACAGCTGAATGCCCAGGCCAAGCACAACATCGACTGCATCCAGAGCTGGGTGGACCGTGGGCTGATTGCGCCGATTGATCCGCATCACCTGATGTTCAGCATTTGGGCGGCGACGCAGACGTATGCGGATTTTGACTGGCAGATTTCGGCGGTGACCGGGAAGGCGAAGTTGGATGAAGCGGATTATGAGGCGGCGGCGCAGACGATTATTCGGTTGGTGCTTAAGGGGTGTGAGCGGGACTGATAGACCGCAGCGTCTTCAAGATTCGCGAGCAAGCCCGCTCCCACATTTGAATTTGTGCCAGACATAAATTGTTTAAACGCCGCAGATCCAATGTGGGAGCGGGCTTGCTCGCGAAAGCGCCCTCCCAGACACATCCTGCACAAAGCCAAACCATCATCTCCAGATTCCCCGATCTAGCCTCTCAGAACCCCACCTGAAGAGAGGCAAAGGAATGCCTGATCCAGCTGCTTCACATCGCCTGCGCATCGGGCGATTCAGCGAGTCCAACCGCATCTACCTGATCACCACCAACACCCACGAACGCGCGCCGATATTCAGTGATTTTTATCTCGGCCGCCTGGTGGTCTGGCAATTCCGGCTCGCCCAGTATCAAGGGCTGGCGAACTCCCTGGCCTGGGTGGTCATGCCCGACCACTTTCACTGGCTGATTGAGCTGCAAAAAGGCTCATTGGGAGACCTGATGTGCCAGGTGAAGTCCAAAAGCACTCGAACCGTTAATGGCGCTACGGGCCGCAAAGGGCGGCTATGGCAAACCAGCTTTCATGATCGTGCGCTGCGCAAGGACGATGACTTGGTGAAGATGGCTCGGTATGTCGTGGCCAACCCATTAAGAGCAGGGTTGGTGGAGCGGATTGGCGACTATCCGCTGTGGGATGCGGTTTGGGTTTAGGTCCGGGACCGAGTCGCCCCTTTCGCGAGCAAGCCCGCTCCCACATTTGACCGAGTCCCAGCCTTGGAATGCAGTCAAATGTGGGAGCGGGCTTGCTCGCGAAGAGG
>NZ_JACARK010000739.1:0-2687 GCF_013386655.1 Pseudomonas sp. K5002
TTGGGCGTCAGCTGGCACCCAGAGGCTACCGGCTTGCCCGCCGCCGTACTTTTGCCGGCTTGCCGCGCGGCATGCAGCAGGCCGGCAGCGACGGTGGTCTTGCCGACGTCGGTGTCGGTCCCCGTGATGAAGTAAGCGGCATTCATAGAGGTTTCTCCAGGACGGCGTACACCACTTGATAAGTTGCCGGCAGGCCCTGGGCCTGGCGGAACTGCTCGTAGGCTTGCACCAGTGCAACAATCCGCGCCCGGCCCGTCAACCCTCCTGGGCGCCCCGGGTTCAGATTGTGCGCACCCAACGCTTTCAGTTCGTGGGTCAGGCTGCGCACGTCGGGGTAATGCAGCACATGGGGGCGCTGCTCCAGGCTGCGCACCCGCAAACCACTGGCTGCGCACAGTTGCTCATAAGCACTGAACGGCCGGAAGCGGTTCACATGAACCATGCCATCCGCTGCGCGCCAGCTTTCGCGCAACTCATCCAGCGTACCCACGCAGAGGCTGGCAAACGCCAGCACGCCGCCGGGCTGCAATACGCGCCGCGCTTCGCTGAGCACTGCGGCAAAATCCGAGCACCACTGCACCGCCAAACTGGAGTAGATCAGCCCGCAACTGGCGTCCTGCAAGGGCAAGCGCTCGGCATCGCCAGCGATGAAATGTTGTGCACCGCCCAGCGGCCGGGCGTGTTTGAGCATGCCCTCGGCGATATCCAGGGCCAAACCCTGGCTACCCGCAAATGACTGGCCCAGCACACGACTGAAATAACCCGTGCCGCAGCCCAGGTCCAGCCAGAGTTGTGGAGAAAGACCTTCGGGCAAACGCCGCAACAGCTCGCTGCCCACCGCACGCTGCAACTCGGCAACGCTGTCGTAACTGGCGGCTGCGCGGGAAAAGGAGGCCGCTACCTGGCGCTTGTCTGGCAAGCCGCCGGGCAACACATGGGACAAATCAGTCATCACCGCACTCATGCAAAAAAGCCTGGATGGCCCCCGCCACACCGTGGGGGTCCTCCAGTAGAAAAGCGTGACCGGCCTGTTCAATCAGGCCGATTTCAACGTCAGGCAACAAGGCGAACAACTCACTCGCCACTTCAGCCGGAACCAGCCCGTCCAGCCCGGCAAACAGATGCAACTGCGGCCCTTGAAAGTCGACCAACGCCTGACGGGTGTCCAATCGGCCCAACAGCTCCAGACCACTGAGCAAGGTCTGCGCGGAGGTTTTAGGGGCACCCGCCAGCAATAGCCGAGCAAGTGATCGGGGATCGCTGGAACCCCGGGCGCAAAGCAGACTGAAGCGTTTTAACGTCGCAACCGGATCAAGGCGGCAACCGTCAAGAAACGCAATAAAATCCTCTTCGTGCATGCCATGGTCCCAGCGGGGCCAGGCCACGAAGCTTGCGTTGCTGGCAAAGGTGAGCAAACCGCAACAATGATCACCGCGCCGGGCGGCCAACTCGGCAGCAAGCATGCCGCCGAGGGACCAACCACCCAGCCAGACGTCTTGGGGCAAGGTCGAATCCAGCTCATCGAGCCACTCTTGAAGGTCGTCCGACTCCACGTCCGGCAACGGTTCGATCTGCACCTGCAAGTGTTCATCCAGCCCCTGCAACGCCGCCGCCAGCGGTTCCAGCGGCGAAACGCCGAGGCCCCAGCCAGGCAGCAATATCAGTCGATCACGCATGGTCGGGCTCCTGGCCTAACAAGCGGAAACACTCTTCCAATGCGCTTAACAATAGCTGCACCTGGGCTTCACTGTGGGCCGCCGTGAGAGTCACCCGCAGACGGGCACTGCCGGCGGGCACGGTCGGTGGGCGGATCGCGGTGACCATCAGCCCGCGCTCGCGCAGCATCTGCGACAAACGCACGGCGCGGGCACTGTCGCCAATCATGATCGGCTGGATCGGCGTGAAACTGTCCATCAGTTCCAGGCCAATCTGCTCTGCGCCCTGGCGGAACTGGCGGATCAGCCCATTGAGATGCTCCCGCCGCCAATGCTCGGTGCGCAGCAGTTCCAGGCTTTTCAGCGTGGCGCAGGCCAATGCCGGCGGTTGGCTGGTGGTGTAGATATACGGGCGGGCGAACTGGATCAGGCTCTCGATCAGCTCTTCGCTGCCCGCCACAAAGGCGCCAGCGGTACCGAAGGCCTTGCCGAGCGTGCCGACCAGCACCGGCACATCTTCCTGGCTCAAGCCAAAATGCTCGACGATCCCACCACCGTTGGCGCCCAAAGGCCCGAAGCCATGGGCGTCATCCACCATCAACCATGCGCCCCTGGCCCGGGTTTCACGGGCCAGTGAGGGCAGATCCGCCAGGTCGCCGTCCATGCTGAACACGCCGTCGGTCACCACCAGCGTATTGCCGGTGGCTTTCTCCAGGCGCTTGGCCAGGCTTTCAGCATCGTTGTGCAGGTAACGATTGAAGCGCGCACCCGAGAGCAAACCGGCATCCAGCAACGAGGCGTGGTTAAGGCGGTCTTCCAGCACCGTATCGCCCTGCCCCACCAGCGCGGTGACGGCGCCAAGGTTAGCCATGTAACCGGTGGTGAACAGCAGCGCCCGCGGGCGACCAGTGAGGTCGGCCAGGGCCTCTTCCAGTTCATGGTGCGGCGTGCTGTGGCCGATCACCAGATGCGAAGCGCCGCCACCCACGCCCCAGCGGGCCGCGCCCGCGCGCCAGGCTTCAATCACTTGCG
>NZ_JACARK010000740.1:0-8391 GCF_013386655.1 Pseudomonas sp. K5002
CCGCAGTGGCACCCGTCGCACCCGCTCCAGCGGTTGCAGTGACGCCTGCTGCTCCAGCTCATACGCCAGCAACGCCAGCAGTACCGGCGCAGGCTCCGGCAACAACGGCTCCCGTCGCCCCGGCGATTTCCGCGCCAACCACCCCGGTACTGATCGCCGGTGATGGTCGAGTCCAAATTACCTACGTCGCTGACTGCTGGACGCAAGTCTCCGATGGCAACGGCAAGGTGCTGTTCAGTGGTCTGAAGCGTAAGGGAGATACACTTGACCAGGGCGGCAAGCCTCCTTTGACGCTGCGTCTGGGCTTTGCCCGTGGCGCGCAAGTGGCCTACAACGGCCAGCCTGTGGACGTGGCGCCGTTCACCAGTGGCGAGACTGCTCGCCTCAAGTTGGGACAATAAAGTCATGCACGGCGAATCTCCAATCAAACGTCGCGTATCGCGCAAGATCTGGGTCGGCTCGGTGCCGGTGGGCGGCGATGCCCCCATCGCAGTACAAAGCATGACCAACAGCGACACCAATGATGTGGCGGCCACTGTCGCCCAGATCAACCGCCTGGAAGCGGCGGGCGTCGACATCGTGCGTGTATCCGTACCGGATATGGACGCTGCCGAAGCCTTTGGCCGCATCAAGCAACTGGTCAAGGTGCCGCTGGTCGCCGATATCCACTTCGACTACAAGATCGCGTTGCGCGTGGCCGAGTTGGGCGTCGATTGCCTGCGGATCAACCCGGGCAACATCGGTCGTGAAGACCGGGTTCGCGCCGTGGTGGATGCCGCCCGTGATCGCGGGATTCCAATTCGCATCGGCGTCAACGCCGGCTCCCTGGAAAAAGACCTGCAAAAGAAATACGGCGAGCCGACGCCGGCCGCACTGGTCGAGTCCGCGCTGCGCCACGTTGAACACCTCGAACGCCTGAATTTCCAGGACTTCAAGGTCAGCGTAAAGGCTTCCGACGTGTTCATGGCGGTAGAAGCGTACCGCCTGCTGGCCAAGGAAATCGTCCAGCCGCTGCACCTGGGTATCACCGAAGCCGGCGGTTTACGCTCAGGCACAGTGAAATCTGCGGTGGGTCTCGGTATGCTGCTGGCCGACGGGATTGGCGATACTATTCGCATCTCCCTCGCGGCAGACCCGGTAGAGGAAGTGAAAGTCGGTTACGACATTCTCAAATCCCTGCATTTGCGTTCCCGTGGCATCAACTTCATTGCCTGCCCGAGCTGCTCGCGGCAGAACTTCGACGTGGTGAAAACCATGAACGAACTGGAAGTACGCCTCGAAGACCTGCTGGTGCCGCTGGATGTCGCGGTGATCGGCTGTGTGGTCAACGGGCCGGGTGAGGCCAAAGAGGCCCATGTGGGCCTGACCGGTGGTACGCCAAACCTGATTTACATCGACGGCAAGCCGTCGCAGAAATTGACGAATGACAATCTGGTGGATGAGCTGGAACGGCTGATCCGCCAGAAAGCGGCCGAAAAGGTCGAAGCTGACGCAGCGGTTATCGCGCGCGGCTGATCGAACGAATTTAAGGATTTGATGTGAGCAAGTCTCTGCAAGCCATTCGTGGCATGAACGACATCCTGCCTGAGCAGACGCCCCTGTGGCGCTACTTCGAGGGCACTGTCGCGCGCCTGCTGGATAACTACGGTTACAAGCAGATCCGCATGCCGATCGTCGAGTTCACCGAGCTGTTCAAGCGCTCCATCGGTGAAGTGACCGACATCGTCGAAAAAGAGATGTACACCTTCGAAGACCGCAACGGTGACTCCCTGACCCTGCGTCCGGAAGGTACTGCCGCGTGTGTGCGTGCGGTGCTCGAACATGGCCTCACCGGCGGTGGCCAGCCGCAGAAGCTCTGGTACATCGGCCCGATGTTCCGCCACGAGCGTCCGCAGAAAGGCCGTTATCGCCAGTTTCACCAGATCGGCCTGGAAGTCTTCAACCTAGACGGTCCGGACATCGACGCCGAGCTGATCGTGCTGACCTGGCGCCTGTGGGGCATGCTGGGCATCCGCGATGCGGTCAAGCTTGAACTCAACAGCCTGGGCACCAGCGAATCCCGGGGCCGCTACCGCGAAGCCCTGGTGGAATTCCTGTCGGCCCACCTGGACAAGCTGGACGAAGACAGCCAGCGCCGCCTGAAAACCAACCCGCTGCGGGTACTGGACACCAAGAGCGCCGAGACCCAGGCCGTACTGGTGGACGCGCCGAAAATGGCCGACTACCTGGACGACGAGTCCCGTATCCACTTCGAGGGCCTCAAGGCTCGCCTGGATGCAGCCGGTATTCCTTACGTCATCAACCCGAAACTGGTGCGTGGCCTCGATTACTACAGCAAGACCGTGTTCGAGTGGGTCACCGACAAGCTCGGCGCCCAAGGCACGGTGTGTGCCGGTGGTCGTTACGACGGCCTGGTCGAGCAGATGGGCGGCAAGCCGACCACCGGCGTAGGTTTTGCCATGGGCATCGAGCGGCTGATCCTGCTGCTGGAAACCCTGGAGCAGGTTCCCGAAGAAATCTCCCGTCAGGTGGACGTGTACTTCTGTGCCTTTGGCGAGGCGGCCGAACTGGCTGCCCTGGCCCTGAGCGAGAAACTGCGCGACCAACTGCCGAACCTGCGCCTGCAAGTCAATGCCGGCGCCGGCAGCTTCAAAAGCCAGTTCAAGAAAGCCGACAAGAGCGGTGCGTTGTATGCACTGATCCTGGGTGATGATGAGTTGGCCCAGCAAGTGGTAAGTTTCAAACCCCTGCGTGGTCAGGGTGAACAACAAAGCATTGCCTTTGATGCGCTTGCAGCGCACCTGGCCACCTGCATCGTGCAGGGTTGAAGCTGTCAAACAGCCGATTTAGCGATTAAGGAGTATTGGGGTGTCGAGTACTGATGATGACCAGCTGGCCGAGTTCAAAGACTGGTGGCAGCGCAACGGCAAGCCCCTGGTCACTGGCGGCTTGCTGGCTTTAGTAGTGGTGTTCGGCTGGCAAGCCTGGCACAAGTATCAGGCTAACCAGTCGCAAGGCGCCTCGATTATCTATCAGCAACTGCTGGAAACCACGCTGACGCCAAACGGCAAGCCTGACCTGGCCCAGGTTGCAGACCTGGCCGGCAAGCTGAAGAGCGAATTCGGCGGTAGCACCTACGCGCAATACGGCAGCCTGTTCGTCGCAAAAGTTGCGGTCGACAACGGCAAGCTGGATGACGCCGCCTCCGAGCTGAAAGCCATCACCGACAAGCCGGCCAACCCGACACTGGGTGAAATCGCACGTCAGCGTCTGGCTCAGGTACTGGCGGCACAGAACAAGGCCGACGAAGCACTGAAACTGCTCGACGGCGATGCTGACAAGGCATTCCTGGCCACTCGTGAAGAGCTCAAGGGCGACCTCCTGGTCCAATTGGGTCGTACCGACGAAGCCAATGCTGCGTACCAAAAAGCCAAGGCGGCGCTGTCTGATGAAGCGGCGGTCGGTGGCTTACAAATCAAGCTCGACGACTTGGCCAAAGGGGATGCGTGACGTGATCCGTTGGAAACATGCAGCATTGCTGGCTCTGGCCGTTTTGGCCGCGGGTTGCAGCAGCAACAGCAAAAAAGAACTGCCTCCGGCCGAGCTGACCAGCTTCAAGGAAGAAGTGGTCCTGCAAAAGCAGTGGAGCCGCTCCATTGGTGACGGTCAGGGCGATCTGTACAACCTGATGGTCCCGGCGATCGACGGTGACACTATCTACGCCGCTGATTCCACCGGTGTTGTGGTCTCCATGGATCGCATGAACGGCGACGTCAAGTGGAAGAAAGACCTCGAACTGCCTGTGTCCGGCGCCGTTGGCGTGGGTTCTGGCCTGGTGATGCTCGGCACGCTGAAAGGCGACGTCGTGGCACTGGATTCGAGCACCGGTGAAGAGAAATGGCGCGCTCGCGTGACCAGTGAAGTGCTCTCGCCGCCTGCTACCAACGGTGACGTGGTTGTCGTGCAGACCCAGGATGACCGTGTGATCGGCCTCGACGCCGCCACCGGTAACCAGCGCTGGTTGTATGACAGCACGCCGGCGGTCCTGACCTTGCGCGGTACCAGCGGTCCGGTTGTGACCAGCAACCTGGCACTGGCAGGCCTGTCGACCGGTAAAGTGGTCGCCCTGGACACCCAGAACGGCGTGCCGGCCTGGGAAACCCGGGTCGCGATTCCTCAAGGTCGTTCGGAACTGGACCGCGTAGTGGACATCGACGGTGGCTTGCTGCTGTCGGGTGATACCCTTTACGTCGCTACTTATCAGGGCCGTGTTGCGGCGCTGGACGTGCAGAGCGGCCGGATCAACTGGCAGCGTGATGCTTCCAGCTACGCCGGTGTCGCCCAAGGGTTTGGCAGCGTCTACGTAAGCCTGGCGTCCGGCACCGTTGAAAGTGTCGACGAGCGTTCCACCACTGCATTGTGGAGCAACGACTCCCTGGCCCGCCGTCAGTTGTCGGCACCGGAAGTGTTCTCCAGCTACGTAGCGGTAGGCGACTTTGAAGGTTACCTGCACCTGCTGAGCCAGGTGGACGGTCGCTTCGTGGGTCGCGAACGTATCGACAGCGACGGCCTGCGTGCCCGTCCGCTGGTGGTAGGTAACATGCTTTACGTGTATGGCAACAGCGGCAAACTGGAAGCGCTGACCATCAAGTAATGGTTTGACTATGCTTGGGGTAATTCCCAGGCGGCCCTGCTTCGGCAGGGCATGCGGCGCTTTCGAGCGCTGCCCCGAGCACCAGCCGCTGCCTTGCAGCGGCTTTTGTATTTTCTGAAATAACGAAGTGGAGAGCCGCATGGTTCCCGTAATCGCCCTGGTGGGCCGACCGAACGTCGGCAAGTCCACCTTGTTCAACCGCCTGACCAGGACTCGCGACGCCATCGTCGGCGACTTGTCCGGTCTGACCCGTGATCGCCAATACGGTGAGGCAAAGTGGCAAGGGCGCTCCTACATTATTGTCGACACCGGTGGTATCTCCGGTGACGAGCATGGCATGGACGAAAAGATGGCCGAGCAGTCGCTGCTGGCCATTGAAGAAGCTGATGTCGTGTTGTTCCTGGTGGACGCCCGCGCGGGCTACACCGCTGCAGACCAGATGATTGGCGAGCACCTGCGCAAGCGCAACAAGCGTTCCTACGTGGTGGCCAACAAGATCGACAACATCGATCCTGAAATGGCCCGCGCCGAGTTCAGCCCGATGGGCCTGGGCGATGCGATCCCGATCGCCGGTGCCCACGGTCGCGGCATCACCCAGATGCTGGAAATCGCCCTGCGCGACTTCCCGCGTGATGACGTGGATGAAGTCGAAGGCGAAGAAGAAATCGTTGCCGAAGGCGAGGAAGCCAAGCGCATTCCTGGCCCAAGCGAAAAAGACGGTATCAAGATCGCGATCATCGGCCGTCCGAACGTCGGCAAGTCGACCCTGGTCAACCGCATGCTCGGTGAAGACCGGGTAATCGTCTATGACGAGCCGGGCACCACTCGCGACAGCATCTACATCCCGTTCGAGCGTAACGACGAGAAGTACACGCTGATCGACACTGCCGGTGTGCGCAAGCGCGGCAAGATCCACGAAGAAGTTGAAAAGTTCTCCGTGGTGAAAACCCTGCAGGCGATCAAAGACGCCAACGTAGTGATCTTCGTCATGGACGCCCGCGAAGGCGTGGTAGACCACGACCTGAACTTGCTGGGCTTTGCCCTGGAAGCCGGTCGCGCCCTGGTGATTGCGATCAACAAGTGGGACGGCATGACGCCGAGCGAGCGCGACTACGTCAAGGTCGAGCTGCAGCGTCGCCTGTTCTTCGTCGAGTTTGCCGATATCCACTTTATATCGGCACTGCACGGTACCGGCGTGGGTAACCTCTACGCCTCGGTGCAGAACTCGTTCAAGTCCGCGGTTACCCGCTGGCCGACCAACCGCCTGACCCAGATTCTTGAAGATGCGGTCAGCGAGCACGCGCCGCCGATGGTCAACAACCGTCGGATCAAGCTGCGCTACGCTCACTTGGGTGGTGCCAACCCGCCGATTATCGTGATTCACGGTAACCAGCTGGAGAAGGTGCCGAAGTCCTACGTGCGTTACCTGGAAAATACCTACCGCCGCGTCTTGAAACTGGTCGGTACGCCGATCCGTATCGAGTTCAAGGGTGGCGAGAACCCGTACGAAGGTAACAAGAACAGCCTCACCGACCGCCAGGTAAACAAAAAGCGCCGGATGATGACGCACCACAAGAAGGCCGACAAAAAGCGCCGCGACAAGCGCTGATCCTGATCGGTTGAAAAAGGGCTCTTTCGGAGCCCTTTTTTTGTGCCTGGCGGTTGACCCTTCGCGGCATGCAGCTTAAAACTTGGGGCTCACCGCAAGGGGCGCACCGATGATCACCAGCAAGCTGCCGAATGTCGGCACCACCATCTTCACCACCATGTCGCAACTCGCTGCCGAAACCGGTGCGCTCAACCTGTCCCAGGGCTTTCCCGACTTTAACGGGCCCCAGGAGTTGCTCGATGGAGTGGGCAGACACATTGCCCTGGGCCATAACCAATACGCCCCGATGACCGGCCTGCCGGTACTGCGCCAGCAAGTGGCGGCCAAGATCGCCCGCAGCTATGGCGCAACGGTGAATGCCGACAGCGAAGTGACCATCACCCCAGGCGCCACTGAAGCGATCTTCTGTGCGATCCAGGCGGTGATCCGCAGCGGTGATGAAGTCATCGTGTTCGATCCGGCCTACGACAGCTACGAGCCTTCTGTGGAACTGGCAGGCGGTCGCTGCGTACACGTGCAACTGGGCCTGGATGATTTCGCCCTGGACTTCGAGCAACTGCGCGCTGCGCTGTCGCCGCGCACCCGCATGATCATCCTCAACAGCCCGCATAACCCCACCGGTGCCCTGATCAGCCGTGCCGAGCTGGACCAGTTGGCCGAGTTGATCCGCGACCGCGACATCTACCTGGTCAGCGACGAGGTCTACGAGCACCTGGTGTTCGACGGTGTGCCCCACGTCAGCGTGTTGGCCCACGAAGAGCTGTATCTGCGTGCGTTTGTGGTCAGTTCGTTCGGCAAGACCTACCACGTCACCGGCTGGAAAACCGGCTACGTGGTCGCGCCGCCAGCCCTCAGCGCCGAGCTGCGCAAGGTGCATCAATATGTCAACTTTTGCGGCGTGACCCCGTTGCAGTACGCTTTGGCAGACTTCATGGCCGAACACCCGGAACACGTCGAGGAGCTGCCGGCTTTTTATCAAGCCAAGCGCGACCTGTTCTGCGACCTGCTGGAACCGTCGCGTTTCAGCTTTACCCGGGTGGCCGGTACCTACTTTCAATTGGTGGATTACTCACAGATTCGCCCGGACCTGGATGACGTCGCCATGTCGCTGTGGATGACCCGCGAACACGGCGTTGCGACCATCCCGGTCTCGGTGTTCTACCGGAACCCACCGCAAGGCCAGCGCCTGGTGCGACTGTGCTTTGCCAAACGCGAGGAGACGCTGCGTCAAGCAGCCGAGAAACTATGCGTGATCTGAGTGCACTGCCCAACCTGAACATCGCCCTGGTGCAAACCACCCTGGCCTGGCACGACCGCCAGGCCAACCTGGAGCATTTTGAACTGTTGCTGGAACAGGCCAAGGGTGCCGACCTGATCGTGCTACCGGAGATGTTCACCACCGGTTTCTCGATGGAATCGGAAACCCTCGCCGAGCCTGAAAACGGCCCCACCCATCAATGGCTGCAGGCCCAGGCGAAGAAGTACAACGCGGTGATCACCGGCAGCGTGATCATCCAGGCCGCCGACCGCAGTCACCGCAACCGCCTGCTGTGGGCGCGACCGGATGGTGAGGTGTTGCACTACGACAAGCGTCACCTGTTCCGTATGGCCGGTGAACACGACCACTACACCCCCGGCGAGCGCCAGGTGCAGTTCGAACTCAAGGGGTGGCGGATTCGTCCGTTGATCTGCTACGACCTGCGATTCCCGGTGTGGAGTCGTGACGCCCAGGACACTGACTTGCTGCTGTACACCGCCAACTGGCCGGGCGCACGTCGCCAGCACTGGAACCGTCTGCTGCCGGCACGGGCCATTGAAAACCTGTGCTACGTGGCGGCGGTGAATCGGGTGGGCACGGACGGCAAGGGCTTTGCCTACACCGGCGACAGCCAGGTCGTGGACTTCCAGGGCGAAAGCCTGCTGAGCGCAGGGGAGGCGGACGGGGTGTTCCAGGTGTGCCTGGACGCAGCGGAATTGGCGGAGTACCGCACACGCTTCCCGGCGAACCTGGATGCGGACAGCTTCGAGTTCGTATAAATCGTTCCCACGCTCTGCGTGGGCACGCCTCTTGTGACGCTCCGCGTCACGCTTCGGGACGCGGAGCGTCCGAGCTGCATTCCCACGCGGA
>NZ_JACARK010000741.1:0-473 GCF_013386655.1 Pseudomonas sp. K5002
GCCGGGCGGCCATGGGGTATCACTTCGGCGTTCGCGCTGTGGGGCGCCAAGGTTGCCGGCGGGTTGGGCGTAGACGTAGGCAGCTGGGCGTTCTGGCAAATGCCGGGCAATGCCAAGGCCCTGGCGGCGCCGGTGTGGGAAGACGTCACCAGTGTGATGGACGTCGGCATCATCCTCGGTGCGCTGTTGGCTGCGGGATTGGCCGGGCGTTTCGCTCCAAGCCTCAAAATTCCGGCACGCTCGCTGTTCGCCGCGGTGATCGGTGGGTTGCTGCTGGGTTATGGCTCGCGACTGGCGTACGGCTGCAACATCGGCGCGTACTTCAGCGGGATTGCCTCGGGCAGCCTGCATGGCTGGGTGTGGTTGGTGGCGGCGTTTATCGGCAATAGCGTGGGCGTGCGGTTGCGGCCGTTCTTCTTTGCAGGTGAGCGTCCGCAGGTAGCGTTGAGCGGTTGCTGACTGATCGTTACCAC
>NZ_JACARK010000741.1:504-1307 GCF_013386655.1 Pseudomonas sp. K5002
GCAGAGCGTGGGAACGAGCAGCATCATCGGCTTTTTGAAATCACTCCACTCATGTACTGATTCAAGTCGCGGAAGTCCTGAACTTTCCAGGTGAACGGTGACAACCTCACACCGTTCTCCCGCAACGTTCTGGGAATCAGGTCGCCATTTGGACGAAGAATGACGGACGACACGATAACGCCCGGATAATCACTCAAGCGTTTTTTGAAAGTAGCCGTTGTCAGGTCAGGCGTAGGCGGATTGCTTTTATTCGCCAAGGGTCCCGTGCCTTTGATATCCGCGCCGTGGCACATGGCGCAGCGCTGCAGATAAATGTTTTTCCCGTTAGCGTTGTCCGCAAAGGACAGTGACGTTTGAACCAGCGATAAAATCCCCAGCGACGCGATGAACGACTTTCTTATTTTCATCTTTCCATGTGGCCTTGTTGTAAAAATCCAATATCAACCAACCGAGCGTAAACGACCCGTTATCCACTCGCGACTGTAAGCCAGCACGCGGCCCGACATCGCCGTCGGAAAATGAATAAACCCATGAGCCGCCTGCGGTAACAAAAACACTTCGGACCCCGCCCATCGCTCGGCCATCTGCAGCGTGTCGTCCAGCAACGGGTCCAGCTCCCCCACAAACATCAGTGCCGGCGGCAGCCCGGCAAGGTCGCCATACAACGGTGACAACGGCGGCTGCCGACGCTGCTCGTCACTCAGGCCCGGCGTCAGCAAACGCAGCGCCTCCACCATGCCCGGCCCGTCCAGCAACAGCGTTTCCCGCCCCGCCGTGCGCACGCTCGGTGTACCGGTCAAATC
>NZ_JACARK010000742.1:0-3035 GCF_013386655.1 Pseudomonas sp. K5002
CGCTGTGCGGGGTGGCTCTGGAGCTGTCAGGGGCTGGGGCACCGGCGCCGGCGTTCTCGGTACCGGGGCCAACACCAACGCAGGCGGCTGTGCCTGGGGCTGCAATGCGCTGAGCGCGGGCATGGCCGGGGCTTGTACTTTTTGTGCGGCAGCCATCACCAGGGGCGGCGTCTGGATGGGTTGCTGCGGAGCGCTCACCAGCTGCGGCAGCAACGGTGCCTCGACCGTCGGTACAGTGATGGTTGGCAGTTGCGGTGCCGCCGGCATGTCGCCAAACGCGGCATCGATCTGCACGCCCGGGATCTTGTTCAGCATCTCGATCAAGCCATTGACGGCCGATTTAAAGATGTTGACGATGCCGTCCCATGCGGCGCTGGCCATGCCCGACCAACCGCCCATCGAGTCGAACCAGTCAGACAGCGCCGTCAGCTGGGCACTGACCCACTGGAACGCCTCGCTGTTGAGTAGCGCACTGGTCCATTCGTCCCAGTAGATGATCGCAGCCGCCACGGCAGCGACCAGGGCGACAATGCCGACCACAACCCACGTCATCGGGTTGGCCAGCAATGCGGTGTTGACCAGCCAGATGGCGCCCTGCCATAGCAGCATCGCGCCCTTGACCAGACCCATCCAGGCGACCATCAGCACCAGGCCCGCAACGAATCCAATCACCATAACGGTGTGATACAGGAACATGGCGATACTGCGCAGGCCGGCCATGGTCAGGACTTTCCACACAGTGACCAGACCCAGCCAGACCATTTTCGAGATACCCACGGTCAGCGTGAGCAACGACATGGCCGCAATGATCCCGAACACCACCAACGTGGTGATGCCGATAACGCGGGTGATGTTGGGAAACAACTGGGTCCAGCGGGTAAGCGTGGCAGCGATGGCCACCAGACGATCCATCAGCGGCGTCAGGATCGGGATCAGCGACTGCCCGAAGGCAATACGCAATGCCTGGACAGCGGCGCCGAACTGTTGCCACGGGTCCACCATCTGCTTGGCCATGCGCTCGGCGTTCTCCAACCCGTGCACATTGCCCAGTCGATCCATGCCGTTTTTCAGGCGGTCGGTGTCGCCCAGCAATGTGGTGATCAGTCGCGCCGCTTCGCCGCCGAAGGCGTCACGCAGCTTCTTGCCGTTGGCCTCAATCGACAGATCGCCAAACTTGCCTTTGAGCTTGTCCAGGATGTCCATCATCGGCAGCAACTTGCCCTGCTGGTCGACAAAGGACATGCCGAGCTTTTCCGATGCGCCGCTGACGTTCTCAAAGAACGACTTATAGAGGCCACCGGCCTCCCCGCCGTCCATCGTGCTGCCCAGTGTGCCCAGCACCGCCATTTGCTCAGCCAGGCTCACACCTGCAGTGCTGGCCAGGCCGCCGGCGGCTTTAAATGCCTCGCCGATCTGCTCGCCACTGGTGCGAAACAGCTGCACCGCCGTGGCGGTTTGGCCGGCCAGGTTCTCAACCCATTGACCTTTGCCCATGGCGTCGGCCTGGCCTTTGAACAGGTTGTACATGGTGCCGACGTAGGTACCCATGGTGTCCGCGTCGGACTTAGTGGCCTTGGCCAACAGGTTGCTGGCATTGGTAAAGGTGGCCAGCTGACTGCCCGCCAGCCCCTTGATGGCGCCTTCGATGTGATACGCCGAGGCCACAAAGTCCCGGGCGTTTTTCCCGTAGGCCACCGAAAACTCCAGAGATTTGCGATTCAGTGCCGTCAACGCATCTTCGGCCACACTCAGCGATCGGACCTCGCCCAGAGCGCGGTTCATCTCCAGAGCTGGTTCCAGCGACTGGGTAATGGCCACGCCGGCGCCCACCAATCCCGCCAGGCCAAGGCCCATGGTCTTAATGTGCTTTTCGCTCTGTTCCGCCAGGTCAGAAAAGCCCATTTTCACCTTGCCCAACGGGGCGGTGACCTTATCGGTCAGGCTCAAAATGAAGGCCAGGCGGGCGCTTTGGTCAGCCATCTGTGGTTATCCGTTCAATGCGTGGGCGATGCCGTTGGCGATGGCGATTTCCATCCGCCGCCAGTGTTCGTCCTCCAGCCACTTAGCCGTGCCCATTACCTCGGCGGTGGGCTCGGCACCTGGTAGCCAACGACCGGCCAGGGCCACCAGTTGGCCAAGGCCGTTTTCGGTCAGTCGTTCGGCGTGGTCGAGGGCTTTTTTACGGTGACTTCAACGTCTGGGCTGTATTCCTCCAGGAGCGCGCCCGCCAGCTGCATGACCAATACCGGGTTGCCCAGCATCGGCTTGAGGGAGGCGCGTTCTTCCTGCTTAACGGTGTTCACCAGGAGGTTGTTCGCCGGCGCGACCTTGTTGGTCTGGGTCACGGCGTTGAAGTACTTGGTCACGTCCTGCGGGGTCAGCTCAAAGGTGAATTCCTTGTCGCCTACTTCCAGGGTGATCTCGCGTTTATCGGTCATGCGTGTTGCTCCGTTCAGGTTTTAAAGTGGGTGAATCAGCGCAGGCAAACGCGGCGCACGTGGTCCTGCAGGCCCAGGATCATTTGCTTGCTGAGGGCAAGCTGATCTCTGAGGGTGAAATAATCTTGTCGAGCGTCTTCTGTGAGTTCGGCGGATCCGCCATCAGCCAAGCCGCCGGCGCCGGTGGTACCGGACGCGGGGACGCTGCAGGTGGCGTTGAGCTGCAGCCGCTTAACGCCAGCGCGAACAGCAAGGCGCAGGCCGTCGTTTTCGGTGCGTTCATCGTTCAGTTCCTGAGTGCGTTGAAGATCAATAGCGTCCCGCTCGGCCAACATCTCGCCGCTAACACGCGCCGCTTCGAGCAGGCCGGTGACTTCGAACAGCGCTGCATCGCGCTCGCTGCGGGCGATATCGCGCTGACCTTCCAGCAGGTCAAAGGCGAACCAGGCCACCAGGCACAGCACCAGGGGGAAAATGGCTTCGCGCATTACAAGCCCGCCTTGCACAGCTGTGCTTCGGCCAACCGGCGCCGGTGCAGGCCCCGGACAAACTCCTTTCGCCCCGGGGCGGTGGTGACGTAGGCCCACACTGGGGTTT
>NZ_JACARK010000743.1:0-3416 GCF_013386655.1 Pseudomonas sp. K5002
CAGCAGATCGCCGCACACGCGCGCAAGGTCGCCGCCGACAAGGGCTGGCCCTGCGCCGTGGCCATCGTCGATGACGGTGGCTGGCCGATCCTGACGCTGCGCATGGATGGCGCTCCCGTGGTGGCCGGTATCGAGCTGGCCCAAGGCAAGGCGCGCACTTCAGCGCTCTTCAAGCGGCCGTCCGGGGACCTGGAAAACGCTATCAACAATGGCCGCCCGGCAGCCATCACCGCCGGCCTGTTGATGATGAAGGGCGCCCAGCCAATCATCCTTGAAGGCCAGGTAGTGGGCGCCATCGGCATCAGCGCAGATACTCCGGCCCACGATGACGAGATCGCCCTCGCGGCGGTGGCTTCGGTGCAGCCATGAGCAAGGTCAGCCCGCGCCTGACACTGCTGACCGCCTCCGGGGTCTGTTCGCTGATCGTGCTCGACACCAACATCGTCGCCGTGACCCTGCCGAGCATCGCCCGGGACCTGGGGGCGAATTTTGCCGATATCGAATGGGTGGTCAGCGCTTATATGCTGGCCTTCGCCGCCCTGTTATTGCCGGCCGGAAGCATTGCCGACCGCTTTGGCCGCAAGAAGACCCTGGTCTGGGGCCTGGGTATTTTCATCCTCGCCTCCCTCGGCTGCGGTGCGGCGCCGAATGCGTTGTTCCTGGATATCGCTCGCGCCGTCAAAGGTGTCGGCGCAGCGCTGCTGCTGACCTCGGCCCTGGCCTCCATCGGCCATACCTTCCATGACGAAGTGGAACGCGCCAAGGCCTGGGCCTTCTGGGGCGCGTGCATGGGCGTGGCGATGACCGCCGCACCGACCCTCGGCGGGTTGATTACCCAATACCTGGGCTGGCGCTGGATTTTCTATCTGAATTTGCCGGTCGGCCTGGTGCTGATGGGACTGGTGCTGCGCGCGATTCCGGAATCCCGCGATGCCCAGGCTGCAAGGCTCGACCCTTGGGGCAGCCTGAGTTTCAGTGCCAGCCTGCTGTGCCTGATCTGGGGCTTGATCGAAGCCAACCGTATCGGCTGGGACAACCCGCTGACTTACGCGCGGCTGCTGGGAGGCGCTGCGTTGCTGGGTGTTTTTGTACTCGCCGAACGCCTGCAACAGCGGCCCATGGTCGACCTGCAACTGTTCAGGCACCCGCGCTTTATCGGCGCACTGCTGGGGATGTTCG
The DNA here is from genome assembly GCF_013386655.1 of Pseudomonas sp. K5002. Taxonomy (NCBI): domain Bacteria; kingdom Pseudomonadati; phylum Pseudomonadota; class Gammaproteobacteria; order Pseudomonadales; family Pseudomonadaceae; genus Pseudomonas; species Pseudomonas sp. K5002. The sequence goes on from NZ_JACARK010000743.1 coordinate 1,180, forward strand.
CCTACGCCGGCTGTGCCCAGGTGATGATGACGCTGCTGCCGTTCTACCTGCAAAACGGCCTGGGGTTCTCCGCGATTGCCTCCGGGCTGGGCATGTTGCCGTTTGCCTTGACCATGTTGATTTGTCCGCGGATAGGCGCCCGACTGGCTAGCCGTTTTGCCCCGGCAACGATGATGGCGACGGGGCTGGCGTTGGTGGGGTGCGGCAACCTGCTGAGTGCCTGGGCGGTCAATATCGGCGGCTATCTGCCGTTCGCCCTGGCGATTGCCGTCACGGGGGCCGGCGCGGGATTGCTCAATGGCGATACGCAGAAAAACATCATGGCTTGCGTGCCACGGGACCGCGCGGGGATGGCGTCGGGCATGAGCACCACCATGCGCTTCAGCGCGATCATGTTGGCGATCGGGGTGTATGGGGCGTTGTTGAGCAGCCATAGCGAACAGTTGCTGCACACGAGCATCGGCTCCCAGTGGCAGGAACAGGCGGCAGGGATTGCTTCACGGGTAGTGGCTGGCGATATGCCAGCGGCCATGGCGTTGCTGCCCGAGTCCGCGCGGGACACGGTGCAGCCACTGGCGCGGCAGGCGTTCGTCGGCGGGTTCAGCGTGGTGCTATGGGTGGCGGGGTTGTTGGGTTTGCTGGGGGCGTTGGTGGTGGGATCGTTGATGCGGCATCCCATACCGGCGGTGCCGCAGGCCTCTTTACTGACTCGATAATGCGACCACCACGACCCAATGTGGGAGCGGGCTTGCTCGCGAATGCGGTGGGTCAGTCAATACATCTGTGACTGATCCACCGCCTTCGCGAGCAAGTCGAATCGTCGCACCGCCGCTCCCACATTTTGATCTTCGACAGTCAGTGAATGGTTACCAGAAACGCTGCTGGGTCAGGCGACTCCACCAAGTCAGCAGCACCCGGTCGACCGAACCGCTGGCTGCCAGGCCCACCCGCTCTTGCAGGCTTTTACGCTCGGCATAGTGCAGGTGGAACACCTCGGCGGTCTTGGCCTTGGTCGCCAGGTATTCGTCGCTGGTTTGCAGCTGGTCCACCAGTTGCTTGTCCAGCGCCGCGACACCCAGCCAGACTTCGCCGGTGGCCACATCATCAATCGCCAGCTGCGGGCGGTAGCGCGACACGAAGTTCTTGAACAGTTGATGGGTGATGTCCAGGTCTTCTTGGAACTTCTCGCGGCCCTTCTCGGTGTTTTCGCCAAACACGGTCAGGGTGCGTTTGTATTCACCGGCGGTCAGCACTTCGAAGTCGATGTCGTGCTTCTTCAGCAGGCGGTTGACGTTGGGCAACTGCGCCACCACGCCAATCGAGCCAAGGATGGCAAACGGTGCGCTGATGATCTTCTCGCCGATGCACGCCATCATGTAGCCGCCGCTGGCCGCGACCTTGTCGATGCACACGGTCAACGGCACGCCCGCCTCGCGGATACGCGCCAGTTGCGACGACGCCAGGCCGTAGCTGTGAACCATGCCGCCGCCGCTTTCAAGGCGCAGCACCACTTCGTCCTTGGGTGTGGCCAGGCTCAGCAGTGCCGTGATTTCATGGCGCAGGCTTTCAGTGGCCGAGGCCTTGATGTCGCCGTCGAAATCCAGCACGAACACCCGTGGCTTGGCTTCTGGCTTCTTCTTGCCCTTCTTCTTTTCGGCCTTGCCTTCAGACTTGCGCAGGGCCTTGAGCTGGTCCTTGTCGAGCAGGGTCTGCTCCAGGCGCTCACGCAAACCCTTGTAGAAGTCATTGAGCTTGCTGACCTGCAACTGGCCGGCAGCTTTGCGGCGGCCTTTGCTGCGCAGTGCGGCGAAACTGATCAGCACCACCAGGATGGCGACGACCAGGGTGACGGTTTTAGCCAGGAAAGTAGCGTACTCGGCCAGAAAATCCATGTGACTCCTTACAAGTGCAGTGCGCCAGGCGCGGATTGCCCAAGCATACCGACGCCACCGCCATGGAGCCAGTGATCAAACCGCCAGCAGCGGGCCTCTAACGACCTTTTAAAACAAGCGTATGTTTTTTCATTGACAGCTTCCCGGCATCCTCATAACCTCGCCAGACTTTCAACGTACCGGGAAAACGGACGTGGGCAGCATCTACCTGATTCGACATGGCCAGGCCTCCTTCGGTGCAGACGACTACGACGTGCTGTCGCCCATCGGTGTGCAACAGGCGCAAGTGCTTGGCCGCCACCTGGCGGAACTGGGCCTGGGCTTCGACCGCTGCCTGTCGGGCGA
>NZ_JACARK010000744.1:0-2600 GCF_013386655.1 Pseudomonas sp. K5002
CCCGCCTGGGCCTGGCCGCCGCCGATATTGCCGCCAACCTGGCGCAGATCCACTGGTGCCCGGACCTGGTGCACGCCCATGACTGGCCAGCAGGCCTGGCGCCAGCCTATATGCACTGGCGTGGGTCACGCACTCCAACGCTGTTCACCATTCATAACCTCGCCTACCAGGGCGTGGTCAGCCTGGCCTCGTGCCCGGAGCTGGGGATTCCCGAACACGCCTTGCAGCAAGAAGGCATGGAGTTCTACGGCAAGCTGTCATTCCTGAAGGCCGGCATGGCGTATTCCAGCCATATCACCACGGTCAGCGCCACCTACGCCCAGGAAATCACCACCCCCGAATTTGGCTGCGGTCTGGATGGCTTTCTCGCCAGCAAGACCCAGCAAGGCTTGCTCAGCGGCATTCCCAACGGCATTGATGAAAGCTGGGAGTCGTCCACCGACCCGCACCTGACCCACCCTTTCAACATTGGTGACTGGGAAGGCAAGGCACAGAACGCCGCCCATGTGCGCAACCTGTTTGGCTTGCACGACTCCACCGGCCCGCTGTTCGCCGTGGTATCGCGCCTGGTCTACCAGAAAGGCCTGGACCTGACCGAGGCGGTCGCCAGTTTCATCGTCGAAAATGGCGGCCAGATCGCGATCATCGGTCGCGGCGAGCCGGAAGAAGAACAAGCCATGCGTGCCCTGGCCCTGCGCTTTCCCGGCCAGATCGGCGTGCGCATCGGCTTCAACGAGACCGACGCGCGCCGCATGTTCGCCGGCAGCGACTTCCTGCTGATGCCGTCCCGTTATGAACCGTGCGGCCTGAGCCAGATGTATGCCCAGCGCTTCGGCTCGTTGCCGGTCGCTCGCAACACCGGCGGCCTGGCCGACACCATCGAGGATGGCGTCACCGGCTTCCTGTTCAACGAATCCACTGTCGAAAGCTACGAAGCGGCCCTGAGCCGCGCGTTCAAGGTCTTCGCCTTCCCAGGCTTGCTCAACGCCATGCGTTGCCGGGCTATGGCCGCACCGTTCAACTGGTGCCAGGCAGTGGAACCCTATGCCGAACTTTATGAGCAACTGGTAGCGAAAGCGCTGGGAAGATCGGGGAAACAGTAAAAAGAGGTCTTCATAGATGCCGTCACGGACTCTGGAAACCTGGCCCCACGGCGCGATCATGCTGGATGCGGAACACACCCGCTTCGCGTTATGGGCGCCAGACGCGTTTTATGTCAGCGTTGAATTTGAGGAAGGAAAATCGGTAGCGATGCTGCCCCAGGCCGATGGCTGGTTTGTGGTGCAGCTGCAATGCCCGCCGGGCACCCGCTACCGCTACAACATCGACGGCGAACAGGACGTTCCCGACCCGGCTTCCCGGGCACAGGCCACGGACGTTCACGGCTTCAGCGTGGTGGTCGACCCCCTGGCCTATCAGTGGCGCCAAAGCCACTGGCAAGGCCGGCCGTGGCACGAAGCGGTGATCTACGAGATACACGTGGGCGTACTGGGGGGCTACGCCGAGGTCGAGAAACAACTTCCGCGTCTCGCCGAACTGGGGGTCACCGCCATTGAGCTGATGCCCATCGCGCAATTCCCCGGCGAACGCAACTGGGGTTACGACGGTGTCCTGCCCTACGCTCCCCAATCCTCCTATGGTTCGCCCGAGCAGCTCAAACAGCTGATCGACAGTGCGCACCACTATGGCCTCGCGGTAATCCTCGATGTGGTCTACAACCACTTCGGCCCCGACGGCAACTACCTCGGCACCTACGCCAAGGGTTTCTTTCGCGAAGACGTGCACACGCCCTGGGGCGCGGGCATCGACTTTGATCGCCGGGAGGTCCGGGATTTCTTCATCGACAACGCCCTGATGTGGCTGCTGGAATACCGCTTCGACGGCCTGCGCCTGGACGCCGTGCACGCCATCAACGATCCCGAATTTCTGCAGGAGCTGGCGCAAAAAGTACGCCAGCAAGTCGACACGGGGCGGCATGTGTGGCTGGTGCTGGAAAACGAATTCAACCAGGCCAGCCTGCTGGAAAGCGGTTTCGACGCCCAGTGGAACGATGACGGCCACAACGCCCTGCACGTGCTGCTCACCGGCGAAACCGACGCCTACTACAGCGATTTCGCCCAGGACCCCACGGGAAAACTGGCGCGCTGCCTGAGCGAAGGATTTATCTACCAGGGCCACACCACGCGCCACGGCCACACGCGCGGCGAGCCCAGCGGGCACCTGCCGCCCAGCGCCTTTGTGCTGTTCCTGCAGAACCACGACCAGATCGGTAACCGCGCCCTGGGCGAACGCCTGCATCAACTGTGTTCGCCCCAGGCCCTGAGCGCCGCGACGACCTTGCTGCTGATGTCGCCGATGATCCCGCTGATGTTCATGGGCGATGAAGTCAACGCCGAGGAGCCGTTCCTGTTCTTCACCGACCATCACGGCGAACTGGCCGAGGCGGTACGTGAAGGCCGGCGCAATGAGTTTGCCGACTTCGCCGCGTTCAGCGACCCCGAACGCCGCGAACGCATTCCCGACCCCAACTCCCTGCAGACCTTCCGCCGCTCGGCACCCGCTCTCGCCGACTGCGGCGACTCGCAGCTCTACCGGCACCT
>NZ_JACARK010000745.1:0-3234 GCF_013386655.1 Pseudomonas sp. K5002
GCCCGCAGCAGGCTAAGCAGATCACGGCTGAGCACCCGCAAGGCCTGGGAGCGGCGCCGGCCCTTGGGCCCTTCAAACCAGGCATGGTCGCGCTGGCTGTCCACCGCCACCAGGCGGCTCAATGCTTCGAGCAAGCCTTTACGCTGGTCGGTACCCAACAGCTCCGAAGCGGCAGCCCGCACCCCGGCCTGCCAGGCGGCGCGCGCCTGAACCGCCAGCACCTGCTCGACCCGGCGCGGCCACAGAATCGTACTGGCGATGGAGGCACAAAGAATCCCCAGGCTGATCTCCTGGCAGCGTGCCACCGCCTCATCGAACACTCCCAGCGGTGCCGCCGTAGCGGGCAGCGCAATAATCGCCGTGGTGTAACCCGCCAGCACAAACCCATAGGACGCATGATTGCGCAGCAAGGATGCCCCCGTGGTGCAGAACGCCAGCCACAGCGCCATGCACAGCAGGAACAGCAGCGGCGCCTGGCCAAACACGCCGATCATCGCAATGGAAACCATGGCCCCGACAAACGTACCCACCAGCCGATAGGCGCCTTTGGCCAGGACCATGCCGCTGGTGGACTGGCCCACGATAAATACGGTGGTCAGGGCCCATTGCGGTTGCTGCAAGTCAAAACAGAAGGCCAGGTACAACGCGACCCCGCCGGCGATCATGTTGCGCAAGGCAAACAGCAGATCGCTACGGGACGGGGTCAACGTCGCCTGCCAGAAATCAGGGAGCTGGAAGGTGGAGGATTTCATTAAACCTACATATAGATAGCAAGCTAATGATTAGCATCGTATCTATATTTGTGGCGAATGCCAATCTCAGGCTATTTGACCAGGCGCTTTTCCTTGGATGGCCTGTAGCCAAAGTAGGCGCTGTAGCACTTGCTGAAATGGCTCGGCGAGACAAACCCGCAGGCCACCAGCACGTCCACCTGGGACAGCTCGGTGTGTTGCAACAGCCGACGGGCCTCGGTGATGCGCAGTTCCAGGTAATAACGCTGGGGCGTGGTGCCAAGCTGCTCCTTGAACAAACGCTCCAACTGGCGTCGGGAACGGCCCGCATAAACGGCCAGTTGCTCAAGCTCCAGAGGCTCTTCGAGGTTGGCGTCCATCAGGTTGACCACCTCGCGCAGGGGTGCGCTCAAGCACACGTTTTCCGTGGGTTTCACCCGCCGGTAGCGCGACTCCTCAAACGCCAGGATGTCCTCGATTCCCTCCACCAGCGCTTTGCCGTACAGCCCCTTGATCCAGTCCAGCGCCATATGAAACGCACCGGAAGGGCTCGATGCCGTCAGCCGGTCGCGATCAATCACATAGGGTTCGCTGCTGACCTGCGTCGCCTTGCAGAAATCAGCGAGGGCCGGGCGATGTTCCGGGTGCACGGCGCAGCGGTAGCCGCCCAGCAATCCCGCACGCCCCAGGAACCACGCACCATTCCACAAACCGGCCAGGCTCACACCCTGCTCCGAGGCGCTTTTCAGCAGGTGGATAAACTCCTCCGCAGCCTTCAGTTCAGTGCGATAGCCACCGCATATCACCAACAGGTCCAACTCTTTAAGCACCGAAGACTCAAGCCGCGCATCGGGCCGGATCACCAACCCCAGGTCACTGATCACCTCGCCTTCCCGCAAGCCGAAGGTCGAGGTAGAAAAAGAAGCGGGCCGCAGCAGGTTGGCGGTGATCAGCGTATCCAGCGCCTGGGTAAACGCCGGCAGCGAAAAATGTTCGAGCAACACAAATCCCGCACGCACCGTCTGGCGGGCCTCGCCGGGATTTTCATTCAGATAACGGAGGTTCTTGCCTTTCATGCCTCCGCTGAATTGCCGTCGCTCGATCAAATGCCTATGCCCTCACACGCTTCCAGAGGTTACCCACCACGCTGACCACCGCCAACACCACGGCCCCGGCAATGATCCCCGCCACTGCATTGAGCAACGTCGGCATCAACCACGCCAGGCCGCCAGTACTCTGGCTCACGGTCTCGATCCAGTGATGCACCACCGGCACACCATGGGTCAGGATGCCACCGCCGACCATGAACATCGCCGCCGTACCGATCACCGACAGGCTTTTCATCATGTACGGCGCCGCCCGCAAGATCGCCCCGCCGATGCTGCGCGCCGCCTGGCCGGGCTTCTGGGTGAGCCACAGGCCCAGGTCATCGAGTTTGACGATACCGGCCACCAGGCCGTAGACGCCGATGGTCATGACGATGGCGATACCCGACAACACGATCACTTGCTGCACCAGCGGTGCATCGGCCACGGTACCGAGGGTGATGGCGATGATTTCGGCGGAGAGGATGAAGTCGGTACGGATCGCGCCCTTGATCTTGTCCTTCTCGAAGGCCACCAGGTCCGTGGCCGGATCCGCCACGGCTTCCACCAGGTGCGCCTGCTCTTCGGTGCGTTTGTGGAAGAAGCTATGGGCGAGTTTTTCGAAACCTTCAAAACACAGGTAAGCGCCGCCCAGCATCAACAACGGCGTGACCGCCCACGGCGCAAACGCGCTGATCAGCAACGCAGCCGGCACCAAAATCAGCTTGTTGACGAACGAGCCCTTGGCCACCGCCCACACCACCGGAATTTCCCGCTCGGCGCGCACCCCGGAGACTTGCTGGGCATTCAGCGCCAGGTCGTCCCCCAGCACGCCGGCGGTTTTCTTCGCAGCCATCTTGGTCATCAACGCCACATCGTCGAGCACCGCAGCGATGTCGTCGATCAATACCAGCAAACTGCTTCCTGCCATGGCTCAGGCTTCCCGTGATTCAAAGTGCGCCGAGAATAACGCGGCGCACACCGGGTTAGCGAGCCGTTCAGTGCTGAGGGGTTTGCCAACCACCGCCCAGGCTCTGGATCAGCGCCACACTGCCCTGGCTGAGCTGGCCCTGGGTGTCGCGAAGATTCTGCTCGGCTTGCAGCAACACCAGTTGCTGGGTCAGCACGGCCTCCTGGCTCACGGTGCCGGCGCGCAACTGTGCTTCCTGGCTGCCGAACAGTTGCTGATTACGCTGGTACACCTGCTGGAACGCATCGGCCTGGGTTTGCAGGTGGTTGATTGCCGACAGGTTGTCTTCAACGTTCTGCAAGGCGCTGAGCACGGTGCCCTTGTAGGTCGCGGCGATCTGGTCATAGCTGGCCTCGGCCTGCTTGACCGCCGCTTCGCGGGCGCCGCCGTCAAACAGGGTTTCCGCCAGCGCCGGGCCCAACGTCCAGATGCGATTGGGCAGGGAGAA
>NZ_JACARK010000746.1:0-2724 GCF_013386655.1 Pseudomonas sp. K5002
TTCGGCGCCAGCCAAGTCCTCGCCGCCAGCAAGCCAGTGGCGCAGAAGACCGCCACCCAGACCATCTCCACCCTGGATGGCAAGTTCAGCTTCAACCTGCCCAAGTCCTACCTGGCCGACCCACTGCCGGCCGGTGATGCCGAGCACGGCACCGCAGGCGCCAGCGGCACGATGTACAGTGACCAGGCCACCAAAAGCGTGATCTTCGTCGTCGAAAAACCGAGTGTCGCCGGCCTGATCAAGGACAACGACCCGCAGTTCCTCGACGGTGCCGTGGCGGATTTCGTCAAGGAACAAAGCGCCGCCCTGCCGGACTTCAAGAAAGGCGCCGAGAAGAAACTCAACGTGAAAGGCCTGGCTTTGCGCCAGGTCGACAGCACCGCGACCATGGGCGGTGGCAAGACACTGAGTTCCACCTTCCTGACGGGCTCCGGCAGCCACCAATTGGTGGTGCAGGCCATTTCCCGGGCGGATGATGAAGCCGGTCATGCACTGTTGGTGAAGCAGATTATCGGCGGTAAATAACCGGTTTTATCTGGCAATGAAAATCCAATGTGGGAGCGGGCTTGCTCGCGAAAGCGGTGTTTCAGTCAACACATGTATTAACTGACCCACCGCTTTCGCGAGCAAGCCCGCTCCCACATTTTTGATCGCGCTCACATCGCAGGATTCAACGCAGGCTCTTTTCCAGCCACTGCTTCAAGTCCAGCAACTCCGCCTCACCGACGGTATGAATCATCCCCGGGTAGCCGTGGAATTCCGGGGTGAGGCCAATCCCCTGCAATACCTCGTTGGCCCGCGTTGCCGAGTAGTACGGCAGCGCCTGGTCCAGCGTCCCGTGACCGATGAAAATCGCCAGCTTGCCCAGTCGCGCATCCGGCTTGAGTTCGGCCTTGAGTACCGGCAGCAGGCTGCCGCTCAACGCCGCAATCCCGCGCAGAGTTTCGGGATGTCTTAACCCGACTTCATACGACATGATCGCACCCTGGCTGAACCCCACCAGAAACACCCGCTCAGGTTGGGTGTGGTACTTGGTGGTGGCCTGGGCGACGAAGGCCTCGATCAGCTTGGCGCTGCTCTGCAGGTCGGCGGTCTCGCCATCAAAATCGCCATCGCCCGGCTTCTTGCGAAACCAGCGATAACCACCGCCCTCCACCGGCATCGGTGCCCGTGCAGACAGGTAGGTCCAGGTCGACGGCAAGCGGTCCTTGAGCCCGAACAGGTCGGCCTCGTCACTGCCATAACCGTGCAGGAAGATCACCAGCGGCTCGTTGCGCGCATCGCTTTGGGTCTGCTCCAGGTAAGGCAGCGGCAGGTCGGTGTGCAATACGTCTTCGGCCTGTGCGGCGCCGGTAAACAGCGCCACCGTCAGGGCAATCAGTTTGAGCATGAGCATCAACCTCTAGGGTTTGCGCAACAAATAGGTATCCATGATCCAGCCATTGGCCTGGCGCGCCGCCTTGCGCACACGTTCAATCTCTTCGGCAACCTCGGCCACTTTGCCGCTGATCAGGATTTCATCCGGTGTGCCCAGGTAGGCGCCCCAGTAGATATCCAGGTCCTGATCGGCCACGGTGCGGTAGGAATCTTCGGCATCGAGCATGACAACCAGGGTGTCGGCATCACTCGCCTGCCCCGCCGCCAACCGGCGCCCGGTGGTGATTTCGATGGAGCGACCGATGCGGTTCAGCGGCACTTTGTGCTGCGCCGCCAACGCCTGGACGCTAGTGATCCCGGGGATCACTTCAAATTCGAATTCGCAGCTGCCGCTGGCGAGGATCGCCTGCAGGATACGAATGGTGCTGTCGTACAGTGCGGGGTCGCCCCAGGCCAGGAATGCGCCCACTTCGCCGTCGGCCATTTCTTCATTGATCATCCGTTCGAAGGTCTGCTGCTTGTCGCGGTTCAGGTCCTTCACGGCGGTGGTGTAGTCGATATCACCGCGCACCCGCTCGGGGCAATCGGCCTCGACAAAGCGGTAGGCGTGATCGGTGATGTAGGTCTCGCAGATTTCCCGGCGCAGGTCGATCAGCTTGTCCTTGCTCTGGCCCTTGTCCATCAGGAAAAACACGTCGGTGCGGTTGAGCGCCTTGACCGCCTGCATCGTGATGTAGTCAGGGTTGCCGGCGCCAATGCCGATGATCAGGATGCGTTTCATGGGAAAGTCTTCATGGGTGGTCTCGGTGCGGGGAACGGATTTTGCCATGTTCGGGACGTCAGGCGTGAGTTTCCAGGCGCAGGCGCCAACGCCCATTGAAGCGCAACTCGGTGGATGACAGCGGTTCCACGTCGATCAGGTTGAACATGGCGGGTGGGCATTGCATGACATGCAGCAGCGCTGCGCGGATCACAAATGGATGCGTCACCGCCACGACATGCCCCGGGGATTGCTCGAGGGACTGCAACCACTGCCCTATCCGCTCACACAGTTGCACTACCGACTCGCCGCCGTGGGGCGCCGAGGTGCTGTCGGTCAACCAGGCCTGAAGCGCTTCGGGTTCGGCCTGCTGAACCTCCTCGATCGCCAACCCTTGCCAGCGGCCAAAATCACAATCGCGCAGGGCTGTTTCAACCAAAGCATCGTCGGCAAACAGCGCCGCCGTCTGCCGGGTCCGCGCCCCCGGGCCGCACAGCACCAGGGGTGCACGCTTGAAGCGTTGCCCCTGGGAAAGCGCCGCCTGCTGCCAGTCCATCTCCACCGACTCATCCAGCGCAAAGCGTGCC
>NZ_JACARK010000075.1:0-13196 GCF_013386655.1 Pseudomonas sp. K5002
CCCGCTCCCACATTAGATCTGCGTACCGCTCAAATCCCGCACAAACAAAAGGCCCGCTCATCAGCGGGCCTTTTTGTTGGTCTGTATTCAGGTCAGAACCTGAACACTTCCATATCGGTGCGAATCGGCACGGCCATCGGCATCTTCGGCTTCTCCGGTGCCGCAGCCTTGGGCTGCGCCGGGGCTTGTTTGCGTGGCGCTTCTGCCACCGCTGGCTGATTGGCCAATGGCTTGAGGGCCACCGACAGCTGGTCAGCCAAACGTTGCAACAACACACCCTGGGCCTGGACCTGGGACGCGGTGCTGCCGCTGTGCTCTTCCTGCAAGTGCACGATGCGGTTATCCCGCACCTGGCCACGACGGTCGATCAGGCGCCATTGCGCGTCGAGGATAGCGGGCTGTGAAACGCCCGAGTCCAGTCGCGTAATGGTCAGCAGCACCTGTACGTCCGGGGCAAAACCCAACGGCGCCGGCGCCAATACCACACGCTGGCTGTCCAGGTGACCAGCCACCTGGCGCAACATCAACTGATTGATGTCGGACGAAAGGCTACCGGCCCAGCGGCCATCGGTGGAACCTTGCAGGCTGCCGTCGTTCTGACGTTGCAGCAGGGTTTCACGTTGCAGGTAGTCGGCCACCACAACAGGGCCAAGCAATACAGCCATGCCGGCACTTTGTGCAGGCTGAGCCGGACTTCCACTGTCCAGCTGATACAGCGACACCGGTTGGTGTGTGCTGCAACCCGCCAGGCCCAAAAGGCCAGCGAGCAACAAAAATAAAGGAAGGCGCGGAGCAGTCATCATCCCATCCAGGTGGCTGCCACAAGGCGAACCACAATGTAATACTCAAAAATAACCTGTACGCGCTCAGCCACGCCGGCGCTGGAAAGGCCATATCATCCGTGAATATGCGCCATGACTCCAGCGCGAAAGCGTCGATCTACGGGTTAAATCGTAGATCGGGCGCTCTATATCGCCTTAAACGGGCGTTTCCACCAGTAAAGCGTCCACTCGCTGGAAGCCGCGCGGCAGTTTATTGCCACGACGACCCCGCTCACCCTTGTAGTGCTCGAGGTCGTCAGGGCGCAGTGACAACGTGCGCTTGCCGGCCTGCAACACCAGGGTCGAGCCTTCCGGGATCACGGCGATGTCGGTCACGTACTCTTCGCGACTGGCCACCCGCTCCCCGGGAATACCAATGATCTTGTTGCCCTTGCCTTTGCCCAACTGCGGCAAATCGCTGATCTTGAACACCAGCAGGCGCCCTTCGGTGGTCACCGACGCCAGCCAGTTGCCTTCACGGTCTTCCACCGGACGCGGCAGGATCACCTTGGCGTTGTTCGGCAGGCTCAACAACGCTTTGCCCGCCTTGTTCTTGGCCTGCAGGTCTTCACCCTTGACCACGAACCCATAGCCCGCATCGGAAGCGATGACGTACAACGAGTCATCGTCCGGCAGCAGCACGCACTCAAAATTCGCACCCGGCGGCGGTGTCAGGCGTCCGGTCAATGGCTCGCCCTGACCCCGCGCCGATGGCAAGGTGTGCGCCGGCACCGAGTAACTGCGACCGGTGGAGTCGATAAACACCGCAAACTGGTTGGAACGCCCCGCCGCCGCGGTTTTGAAACCGTCGCCAGCCTTGTAAGACAGGCCGGTGGCGTCAATATCATGCCCTTTGGCTGAGCGAACCCAACCCTTTTCCGACAGAACGACGGTAATTTTCTCGTTGGGCAGCAACTCGGTTTCGGTCAGGGCCTTGGCTTCGGCGCGCTCGACAATCGGCGAGCGGCGGTCGTCGCCATAGGTTTCGGCGTCCTTGATCAGCTCGGTGCGCACCAGCTTCTTCAGCTTGGCCTCGCTGCCCAGCAGGGCCTGGAGCTTGGCTTGTTCCTTGAGCAGCGCGTCCTGTTCGTCCCGCAGCTTCATCTCTTCCAGTCGCGCCAACTGACGCAGACGGGTGTCGAGGATATAGTCGGCCTGGATTTCGCTGAGTTCGAAGCGCGCGATCAGCTCGGCCTTCGGGTGCTCGGCGGTACGGATGATATGGATCACTTCATCCAGGTTGAGGTAAGCGATCAGCAAGCCGTCCAACAGGTGCAGGCGGCGTTCGACCTTGTCCAGGCGGAATTGCAGGCGGCGACGCACGGTCTGCACCCGGAATTCCAGCCATTCCACCAGCAAAGCCCGCAGGTTCTTCAACTGCGGCTTGCCGTCCAGGCCAATGATGTTGATGTTGACCCGATAGCTGGACTCCAGCTCGGTGCTGGCGAACAGATGCTGCATCAGCACTTCATGGTCGACCCGGCTGTTGGTCGGGATGATCACGATGCGGCACGGGTTTTCGTGGTCGGACTCGTCACGCAGGTCGGCGACTTGCGGCAGCTTCGACGGCTTGGCCTGCATCAGCGCGGCAATCTGCTCCAGCACCTTGGCGCCGGACACCTGGTGCGGCAGCGCCGTGACGATGATGTCGCCGTCTTCGATGTGGTACACGGCGCGCATGCGCACCGAGCCTTTACCGGTCTGGTAGATTTTCAGCAGGTCGGCGCGAGGCGTGATGATTTCTGCTTCGGTCGGGTAATCCGGGCCCTGGATATGCTCGCAGAGCTGTTCGACCGTAGCCTTCGGCTCATCCAACAGGCGCACGCAGGCGCTGGCCACTTCCCGCAGGTTGTGGGGCGGTACGTCAGTGGCCATGCCCACGGCGATACCCGTGGTGCCATTGAGCAGGATATTCGGCAAACGTGCCGGCAACACCAGCGGCTCGTCGAGGGTGCCGTCAAAGTTCGGGCCCCAGTTGGCCGTGCCCTGGCCCAGTTCGCTGAGCAGCACTTCCGAATACCGCGACAGACGCGCTTCGGTGTAACGCATGGCGGCGAAGGACTTCGGATCATCCGGCGCACCCCAGTTACCCTGGCCGTCCACCAGCGTGTAGCGGTAGCTGAACGGCTGGGCCATCAGCACCATGGCTTCGTAGCACGCCGAGTCGCCGTGAGGGTGGAATTTACCGAGCACGTCACCGACGGTACGCGCCGACTTCTTGTGCTTGGAGTCAGCGTCCAGGCCCAACTCACTCATCGCATAGATAATGCGCCGCTGTACGGGCTTCAGGCCGTCGCCGATATGCGGCAAGGCACGGTCCATGATCACGTACATGGAGTAGTTGAGGTAGGCATTTTCGGTGAAGTCAGCCAGCGACCGGCGTTCAACGCCATCTAAGCTGTCTGCAAGGATGTCACTCATGCGGGCCTCATCATTGTTTGGTCTGGCGCAGCAGCAAAGTGCCGCTGCGCTGGGTAAATTCAAGTTGTTTCAATGCACTCATGCCCAGCAATACCTGTTCATCGCCCAAACCCGGTACCACGATGGCGCGCACGTCCCGAAGGACGATATCGCCCAGTTGCAGACGGCCCAACTCGGTCCGAAAGCCCTGGGTTCGCCCGTTGGCCGTACTCACGCCAACCGGCATGCCGCGTTCAAGCCCGAGACGGTCGGCCAATTCAGCCGGAACCGCCACGTCGGTGGCCCCGGTGTCGAGCATGAACTGCACCGGCTTGCCGTTGATCTGGCCAGTGGCGACAAAATGCCCTTGGCCGTTGCCCAGCAGTTTTACTTCGATATAACCCTCGTGCTGCTCCGAGGTCACCACGGCATTGGGGTTTTCCTGTCGCGCTTCCCACTGCCCAAAAAATCGTGTCGCCAAAAACAGGCCGGCGCCCCACGCGACGAACATCAACACACGCCCGGCGCGCTTGCCGGGTGGTTGCGCACTCATGGCTTGGCGCTCCAGCCACCCGCAGGGGCGGCGAAACGATAGACCACCGGCCGCTTTTCGCCATCGGCGCGGGCACCGAAGTTGTTGTCGATGCCGATCCAGGCACCGTCAGCGTCCACCACCAAGGCTTCGGCCAATCCATAGGCCTGGGCATAACGCCGATTCGGCGTCAGCGCTTCATCGGCAAACGACCAGCACAACTCCACCTGGGCCGTGACCGCATCCCGGCGACACACCTGAAACGCATTGCGCTCCAGGGTAAACAGCTTGCCATTGAACAGCGCCAGGTCGGCAAAGTCCTTGGACACCGCCTTGGCGCCCGGAAACTGCGCCGGCTGCATCTCCTGGCCGGCCTCGCTCAGCAATACACAAGGGCCGTCACAATCCCAGAGGGTTTGCGGGCGCTTGATGGAGATCAACCCGCGCCGCTCACGCTCTGCTGCGAGCCAGATTTGATTGCCTTCCGGGTTCACCACGATGCCTTCAAACAGCGCGTTGAAGTGCAGCAACATGCCACTGGCCCGAGCTTCGCGAACCATGCCCGGGGCGATCTTCAGCCACTCCGTTTCACCGTGTTCTGAGGAGAAAGGCACCCTGAGAACCGCCGCGTGGGCTTCGCTGACAATGTAACGGTTACCCGCCGCATCGCAGCTGATGCCTTCAAAATCCAGATCACCACCACGAATCAACGCAGCTGCCCTGGTGCGTGAGCGCAGGCCAAAGGGCAAACCCGACGCCGGCACCGGCGGCACATCAATCCCGTATGTCTCTGCTTTCCAGACGTCACCGGCGGTATCGAGCCGGTAGATCTGGTCGTCATCGCGATCGGAGACTGTCCACAATTCGCTACCGCATAAGGCCAGGCCCGACAGGTTACCGCCGCGCATGCCTTCCACCGGGTGTTCCGACAACAGCTTCAGCTCAGCCACGGGCGCTGCGACCGCCGAGGTGGTCGCCAACCCGCTCAACAACAGAATCGCCAGGGCGAAACTGCTGCGCATCAGCCCAGAACCTCGGCCAGGTTGCCCTTGGACTCCAGCCAGTTCTTGCGATCCGGCGCGCGTTTCTTCGCCAGCAACATGTCCATCATTTCCGAGGTGGCGGCGAAATCTTCCAGGGTCAACTGCACCAGGCGCCGAGTGTTCGGGTCCATGGTGGTTTCCCGCAGCTGCGGCGGGTTCATCTCACCCAGGCCCTTGAATCGGGTGACCTGCGGCTTGCCGCGTTTCTTCTCGGCCACCAGGCGGTCGAGAATGCCATCGCGCTCGGCTTCGTCCAGGGCGTAGAAAATCTCTTTGCCCAGGTCGATGCGGTACAGCGGCGGCATGGCGACATAGACGTGACCGGCATCCACCAATGGGCGGAAGTGCTGGACGAACAATGCACAGAGCAAGGTCGCAATGTGCAAGCCGTCGGAGTCGGCGTCGGCGAGGATGCAGATCTTGCCGTAGCGCAGCTGACTCATGTCCGCCGCGCCCGGGTCGACACCGATGGCCACGGCAATGTTGTGCACTTCCTGGCTGGCCAGTACTTCGCTGCCATCGACTTCCCAGGTGTTTAGGATCTTGCCGCGCAGGGGCAGGATCGCCTGGAATTCCTTGTCCCGCGCTTGCTTGGCGGAACCGCCGGCAGAATCACCTTCCACCAGGAACAGCTCGGAGCGCATCGGGTCTTGCCCGGCGCAGTCCGCCAGCTTGCCAGGCAGTGCCGGCCCCTGGGTAATGCGCTTGCGTTCGACTTTCTTGCTGGCCTTCAGGCGACGGCCGGCGTTGTTGATCGCCAACTCCGCCAGGGCCAGGCCCAATTCAGGGTGTTCGTTGAGCCACAGGCTGAAGGCATCCTTTACCACCCCGGAGACGAACGCCGCTGCCTCACGGGACGACAGGCGCTCCTTGGTCTGGCCGGAGAATTGCGGCTCCTGCATTTTCATCGACAGGACGAACGCGATCCGCTCCCAGACGTCTTCCGGCGCCAGCTTCACGCCGCGCGGCAGCAGGCTGCGGTATTCGCAGAATTCGCGCATGGCATCCAGCAAGCCCTGGCGCAAACCGTTGACGTGGGTACCGCCCTGGGCCGTCGGGATCAGGTTGACGTAGCTTTCCTGGACGCTGTCGCCACCTTCCGGCAGCCACAACAAGGCCCAGTCCACGGCTTCTTTATTACCCGCCAGGCTGCCGCAGAACGGCTCGTTCGGCAGGCGCTCGAATTCGCTGACAGAGTCTTCCAGGTAGGAACGCAGGCCGTCTTCGTAATGCCACTCGACCTTTTCGCCGGTGCCTTTGTCTTCAAAGCTGACCAGCAGGCCCGGGCACAGCACAGCCTTGGCCTTGAGCACATGCTTGAGGCGGCTGATGGAGAATTTGGGTGAATCGAAGTATTTCGGGTCCGGCGCGAAGTACACGCTGGTGCCGGTATTGCGCTTGCCGACGGTGCCGATCACTTCCAGGTCGGTGGCCTTGTAGCCATCGGCGAAAGTCATCTGATACTCGTTGCCGTCCCGCTTGACCTTGACCCGTACGTGGTTCGACAAGGCGTTGACCACGGAAATACCCACGCCGTGCAAGCCACCGGAGAACTGGTAGTTCTTGTTGGAGAACTTGCCGCCGGCGTGCAGCTTGGTGAGGATCAGCTCGACGCCCGACACACCCTCTTCCGGGTGAATGTCCACCGGCATGCCACGACCGTCGTCGGACACTTCCAGGGAATGGTCGGCGTGAAGGATGACTTGTACCGACTTGGCGTGCCCGGCCAAGGCTTCGTCGACGCTGTTGTCGATGACTTCCTGGGCAAGGTGGTTCGGCCGACTGGTGTCGGTGTACATGCCGGGGCGTTTGCGCACCGGGTCGAGGCCCGAGAGGACTTCGATGGCGTCGGCGTTATAAGAGCTAGCGCTGGGAGTGGCCATGGGGTCTCGTCGTGAGTCGTTCGATTAAAAAGTAACCTGCGGTTTCACAATGCGGTGAAATCGAAGGATTGGTACTGATCGGAGCCTATGCCGGCAAAACTCAACAGCGCCGGTAACTGTTGGGCGAAGCCCTGGTAACCGTGATCGCCACCGGCCTGGATGCGCAAGGCACAGGCCCGGTAATACTGCTGGGCGAGGCGATAATCCAGTGTTTCATCGCCGGTCTGCAACCACACCTGATAACGCTGGGCGTCCTGGGGCGCCGGCACTTCCAGCTCGGCCAGGGCCGCGACGTGGTCGTGGGTCAGCTCCCAGGTCTCATCGGTGTAGAGGTTCTTCTGGGTGCCCAGGTAACCGTCGAACATCCGATGAGGGCTGACTGCCGGGTTGACCAGCAAGGCGTTGAGGCCATGGCGTTCGGCAAGATGGGTTGCATAGTAGCCGCCGAGTGAGCTGCCTACCAGCAGTGGCCTTCCGAGGTCACGGATAGCCGCCTCCAACTGGGGGATCGCCTGGCGGGGGTGGTGATGCAGGGCCGGCACGCGCAGTTGGTCGGCCAGACCGAGGCTGTCCATCACGGTGATCAACTGGCTGGCCTTGTTGGAGGCTGGTGCGCTGTTGAAACCGTGGATATACAAGATCGATGCGGACATTCCGGGTCCTCTGTGGGTCTGCCAAAGAGGCGCAGTTTACAGGGAAATCTCAGTAGCCGTTGCTACCGTAATCCACCTGAAACGCGAAGCCCTGCACCCGCTCCACACCGGTTTCCAACCGCCCGTCGGCATGCAGGCGCAGCCAGCGATACCCGGGCGCCTGCTCACTCACGCTGAAATCCTCACTCCCGGGAGCGAACTGAATACAGGTAGAAGGCGAAGCCAACAAACGCACCCCATTGCGCTCCCGGTCAATTTCCTGATGCACATGCCCCCAAAGCACCGCCCGCACCTGCGGAAACCGATCCAGCACCGCAAACAACGCCTCAGGATTGCGCAAACCGATGGGCTCCATCCAAGCGCACCCAATCGACACCGGATGATGGTGAAAACACACCAGATGATGCCGAGTCGGCGCCTCACTCAACGATTGCGCCAACAGTTGCAGTTGCTGGTCCTGCAAATACCCCGGCACCGAGCCGGGCACCGCCGAGTCCAGCAGGGTAATCCGCCAGTTACCCACATCCACCACCGGTTCCAGCAACGCACTGTTGATCGCCGCTTGCAGCATCACCTGCGGCTCATCGTGATTCCCCGGGATCCAGCGCGCCGGCGCCTGAATCTGCCGCGTCATGTCACGAAACGCCTGATACGACTCCAGCGTACCGTCCTGGGACAAATCCCCGGTGGCCAGCACCAGATCAATCTGCGGCTGCTGCACCAACACCGTGTCGATCACCCGTTGCAGGCTCTCGCGGGTATTCATGCCCAGCAGGCCGCCGTCCGCCTCGGCAAACAGGTGACTGTCGGACAACTGCACCAGCAACGCCGAAGCGTCAGGGTTCAAGGCGGATACGCTCGGCAAGGCGTTCTCCCAGGGCGTGATCACAGGAATGGACATTTGAGGCGATTATGCTGGGGCAGGACACAAAGAGGAAACCCGTGAAGCGGACGCAGTTCACATCTATCGAACGACTTCGAACTCGTGGCCCAGGGCCAGGCAGTGACTCAACCATTCACCGAGGAACACATTGAGCTGTGCTTTCTCATCGGGTTGGTGCATGAACACGTTGGGGTAAGGATAGATGCTGCGAAAGCGTCGTGCATGTTCGGCGCTGATCACTTCGGCCATGCGTGCGTCGTGGTACACCTGCACTTCCAGCTGCGGCACCGGCAGCCACGGCAGGCTGTGCTCCTGACGCACCCGCAAAGTGGTGGTGTACGGGCAGTTCACGATCACTTCCAGGGTCAGCACGCCGAGCATCTGGTCGCCGTGGGTCACGGCAATGCGCCGCGCCTCGGGGGTGTGGCGCATGTCCGGCAGCAGCCGCATGAGCCGTGCATAGTTGGCCTCGCAGGCTGCTTGCAGCCCGATCAGGTCAACCCGATATCGCTCCCGTGCCTTTACTGCCATAACCCCCTCACTTCCGCGCGATTAAGCGCAAGCCATTGCAGGGCAATAATGCTCGCTGCGTTGGAAATTTTACCGTCACGTACCGCCTGCAGGGCGTCTTCAAAAGCCCAGACGGTGACGCGGATATCTTCGGCTTCCTCTTCCAGTCCATGGACGCCACCGGCCCCGGCGCTTTCGCAACGGCCCAGGAACAAGTGGACAAATTCGGTGCTGCCACCCGGCGACGGAAAGTACTTGGTGATCGGCCAGAGTGCGGAGAATGTAAGGCCAGCTTCCTCCTCGGCTTCGCGGTGTGCAACCTCCTCCGGTTGCTCATCCTTGTCGATCAGGCCGGCGACCATTTCGATCAGCCACGGGTTGTCGGTACGCCCCATGGCGCCGACGCGAAACTGCTCGATCAGCACCACTTCATCGCGCTGCGGGTCATAGGGCAGTACACACACGGCGTCATGACGCACAAAGACTTCGCGATTGAGCTCACGGCTCATGCCGCCATCAAACTTCTCGTGCCGCAGCTTCAGCCGATCCAGTTTGTAGAAGCCCTTGTAGGCATTGTCGCGCTGAACAATCTCGACCTTGCTCGGCGTCGATTTCGCTGTGTCCGTCATATCAACCCTCGTTTATTGCCTTGCGGTATCGAGGCGGCCTCGACATCGCGCCATCCTAACGCGCTCGTGCCCCTTGATGCAGCCCCTTTCCGGTTGCCGGGATAGACGGCGGGCGTCAAACTCACTCTAATCAGCTTAGTGGCGAACTGACTGCCTTGTCGGGAGTCGAAGCTCCACATTTTCACCTTTCCTCGATTTATGAAGGACACACATGTCGCTTTTAAAAATCGCCTCCGTGGCCTGTATCGCCTTGACCCTGGGTGCTTGCCAGAGCCTGTTCCAGCCGAGCTACCTGAAGCCGCTGGACACCACCGCCGACGCCTCCGAGCAGATCAAACCCGGCTGCAGCAGTCCGGATTGCCCGCTGGTAAACATCGACACCGTGCACTTCCCGTCCGAGCCGCAGTTGGACCAGATCATCGAACAGCGCCTGCTGCAGATGGCCCGCACTTCACCTGGCCAGGCCATGCCCGCCACCCTGAACGTCTACCGCGACAAGTTCTTGCGTGAGTCCCCGGACCGCAACAGCATGTACTTGCAGGCCAAGGTACGTGAGCAGCATGACGGACTGGTGATCATCGAAGTGTCCAGCTACCTGGACACCGGCACCGCCCACGGCGAGCCGGGCCGCGGCTTCATCAACTATTCACGCCTGCTGCACAAAGAGCTGAGCCTGACCGACATGCTGTTGCCGGGCCAGGAAGATGCATTCTGGAAGACCGCGAAAGTCGCCCACAACAACTGGCTGATCAACTCGCAGATGGACCGTGACCCGGAGTTCGTGAAGAACTGGCCGTTCCAGAAAACCCCGAATGTGGCGCTGACCAGCAATGGCGTGGTGCTCAAGTACAACGTGACCACCATCGCGCCGTACGCATTGGGGCTGATCGAAATGACCATCCCCTATGCGCGCCTGACCGGCGTGATCAAGCCTGAGCTGGTGCCCGCACGCCACTGAAGGCCCGGCCCAGGATGAAGTGCAACAGCCCTGCCAGCACCAGCGCCGGCAGGGTCGCGCCGACATCCGGGTACAGATTCGCCAACAGGTGATAGGTGCTGATCCCTCCAAGCCACGCCAGCAGTGCCGGCCAGCGCAGGTTGGCGGCAACACCATGGCCACGACGGCGCAGGATGAAGTGATCCACCAGCACCACGCCGAACAGCGGCGCGAACACCGAGCCGATCAGCAGCAGGAAGTTCTGGTACTGCGCCAACGGTGCAAAGCAGGCGATCAGCGTGCAGATAACGCCAATGGCCAATGCCAGGTGCTCGACTTTCAAGCGCAACAGAATCCCGCTGGACACCGCCGCCGAGTGAATATCGGCGAACGCGTTTTCTGATTCATCCAACAGGATCAGCAGCAGCGGAATTCCCAGGCCGGCTCCGGCCAATGCCAGCAGCAACGCATTCACTTCACCGCTCGGCGCAAACGCCAGGGTGTAGGCCACGCCAAGGCTCATCAGCCAGAAGTTGCCGATGAAGAAACCCAGTGCCGTGCCGCCGAACACGTTTTTCGCGCGTTTGCCGAAACGTGAGTAGTCGGCAATCAGTGGCAGCCAGGACAGCGGCATGGCAATCGCGATATCGAAGCCAACGGCAAACGGCATCGAACCGTCACCAGCCTGGGCCCAGAGAGTGGCCAGGTCGGCCTTGGCAAACAGGTTCCAGGTCAGCCACAGGCAGGCGGCCAGCAGCAGCCAGATGCCCCACTTGCGCAGGATCTGCCGCACGAAGGTCAGCGGACCGCTGACGGCAAGCAAGGTCGCGAGGGCGCCGAATACCAGGGTCCAGAACAATGGGCTGGTCAGCAGGCTGCCTTCGCTGAACGCGCGGGCGCCCAACAGGCTGGCGGCGTCGCGCATCACGATGATTTCGAATGAGCCCCAGCCGATCAGCTGCAGCAGGTTCAGCAGCGCCGGCAGGCTTGCGCCCTTGGTGCCGAGGCTGAGTTTCAGGGCGGCCATGGATGACAGGCCGGTATCGCTGCCGATCACGCCGACGGCGGCCAGCAACAGCACGCCGACCAAAGTGCCGAGGAAAATTGCCAGTAAGGAACCGGAGAGGCCCAGGCCCGGCGCCAACAGTGCACCGGTTTGCAGGACCATCAGGCCGATGCCCAGGGAGAACCACAGGGAAAAGAGATCGCGGGCGCCGAAGACGCGTTTGTCCAAGGGGACTGCGATGTCTGGGGAATAGGTGCTGGGTTGAATGCTCAAGGGTGCTATCTCAGAGGGACATGATCGTTCCCACGCTCTGCGTGGGAATGCCGCTTTGGACGCTCTGCGTCCGCTTTTGTGACGCGGAGCGTCACGGGATGCATTCCCACGCGGAGCGTGGGAACGATCATCGGGTTCAGACCTTTTTGTACAGCTGGCTACCTTCCTGCTTGAACCGCTCCGCCTGCTCCGCCAGTCCCTTGGCCACGTCCACATCCACCGCTTCAATGCGCTGGTTGGCCGCGTACTCACGCACTTCCTGGGTGATCTTCATCGAGCAGAATTTCGGCCCGCACATCGAGCAGAAATGCGCGACCTTGGCCGAGTCCTTCGGCAAGGTTTCATCGTGGTAAGAACGCGCCGTGTCCGGGTCCAGGCCCAGGTTGAACTGGTCCTCCCAACGGAATTCAAAGCGCGCCTTGCTCAACGCGTTGTCACGAATCTGCGCCCCCGGATGCCCCTTGGCCAAGTCCGCCGCATGGGCCGCGATCTTGTAGGTGATGATCCCGGTCTTCACATCGTCCTTGTTCGGCAGGCCCAAATGCTCCTTCGGCGTGACGTAGCAGAGCATCGCGCAACCGAACCAGCCGATCATCGCCGCCCCGATGCCCGAGGTGATGTGGTCATAACCCGGGGCGATGTCGGTGGTCAGCGGACCGAGGGTGTAGAACGGCGCTTCGTCGCAGCACTCCAGCTGCTTGTCCATGTTCTCCTTGATCAACTGCATCGGCACGTGGCCCGGGCCTTCGATCATGGTTTGCACGTCGTGCTTCCAGGCAATCTTGGTCAACTCGCCGAGGGTTTCCAGCTCGCCGAATTGCGCGGCGTCGTTGGCGTCGGCAATCGAGCCCGGGCGCAGGCCGTCTCCCAGGGAGAAGCTGACGTCGTAGGCCTTCATGATTTCGCAGATTTCGTCGAAATGGGTGTAGGTGAAGTTCTCTTTGTGGTGCGCCAGGCACCACTTGGCCATGATCGAACCACCACGGGACACGATGCCGGTGACGCGCTTGGCGGTCAGCGGTACATAGCGCAGCAATACGCCGGCGTGGATGGTGAAGTAGTCGACGCCCTGCTCGGCCTGTTCGATCAGGGTGTCGCGGAACAGCTCCCAGGTCAGGTCTTCAGCGGCGCCGCCGACTTTTTCCAGGGCCTGGTAGATTGGCACGGTACCGATCGGCACCGGCGAGTTGCGGATGATCCACTCGCGGGTTTCATGGATGTGCTTGCCGGTGGACAGGTCCATCACCGTGTCCGACCCCCAGCGAATGCCCCACGTCAGTTTCGCCACCTCTTCTTCGATGGACGAACCCAGGGCGCTGTTGCCGATGTTGCCGTTGATCTTCACCAGGAAGTTACGGCCGATGATCATCGGTTCCAGTTCGGTGTGGTTGATGTTGGCCGGGATGATCGCGCGGCCACGGGCGATTTCTTCGCGCACAAATTCCGGGGTGATGATTTTCGGCACGCTGGCGCCGAAGCTGTGGCCGGCGTGCTGCTGGTCCAGCAGGCCGGCGGCGCGGGCCTCTTCCAGCTTCATGTTTTCGCGGATGGCGACGTATTCCATCTCGGCGGTGATGATGCCTTTGCGGGCGTAGTGCATCTGGGTGACGTTGGCCCCGGCCTTGG
>NZ_JACARK010000747.1:0-3251 GCF_013386655.1 Pseudomonas sp. K5002
CCCGGCCTTCGCCACCGCACCGGCGCTGCTGTTCGTCGCCGTGCTGATGACCTCGGGCCTGGCCGAAATCGACTGGGACGACATCACCGTCGCCGCACCGGTGGTGATCACCGCCCTGGCGATGCCATTCACTTATTCCATCGCCAACGGCATTGCCTTCGGTTTCATCGCCTGGACCGCCATCAAGCTGCTTTCGGGCCGCTACCGTGAGCTGAACCCGGCGCTGGTGATCCTGTCGATTCTGTTTGTGATCAAGCTGGGCTGGTTCAACGCATGACTTTTGACGCCGCAAGCTACACCGTTCAACTGGAAGAAAAGGTCACGCGCCTGCGTGACCTGCTGGCGCCGTTCGACGCGCCAGAGCCTCAGGTTTTCGACTCGCCGTTGCAGAACTTCCGCCTGCGGGCGGAGTTCCGCCTGTGGCGCGAAGAGGGTCAGCGCCACTACGCAATGTTCTCCCAGGACGACAAGCGCACACCGATCCTCATTGAAGAGTTTCCGATTGCCAGCCTGCGCATCAACCAATTGATGCCGCAACTCAAGGCCGCCTGGCAAGCCAGCGCCGCCCTGAGCCACAAGCTGTTCCAGGTGGAGTTCCTCACCACCCTGGCCGGCGACGCGATGATCACCCTGTGCTATCACCGCCCGCTGGACGAGCATTGGCATACGGCGGCGAACAAGCTGGCGGCAGACCTGAACGTCAGCATCATCGGGCGTTCCAAGGGCAAGCGCGATGTGATCGGCCGCGATTACGTGGTCGAGAAACTCGACGTCGGCGGTCGCACCTTCAGCTATCGCCAGCCTGAAGGCGCGTTCACCCAGCCCAACGGCACGGTGAACCAGAAGATGCTCAACTGGGCGTACGAAGCGCTCGGCGACCGCAGTGACGATTTGCTGGAGCTGTACTGCGGCAACGGCAACTTCACCCTGCCCCTGGCCACTCGCGTGCGCAAAGTGCTGGCCACCGAGATCAGCAAGACTTCGGTGAACGCGGCGCTGAGCAACCTCGATGAAAACGCGGTGGATAACGTCACCCTGGTGCGTTTGTCTGCCGAAGAGCTGACCGAGGCCTTGAATGAAGTGCGGCCGTTCCGTCGCCTGCACGGCATCGACCTCAAGAGCTACGAGTTTGGCAGCGTGTTCGTCGACCCGCCGCGTGCCGGCATGGACCCGGACACCTGCGAGCTGACCCGGCGCTTCGAGAACATCCTGTACATCTCCTGCAACCCGGAGACGTTGGCGGCGAACATTGCGCAACTGCATGACACGCACCGGATTACCCAGTGCGCGATGTTTGACCAGTTCCCGTGGACGCACCACATGGAATCGGGTGTGTTACTGACCCGGCGTTAAATCCCCAGCACTGCAAAAATCAAAATGTGGGAGCCGTCGAGCTTTAGCGAGGCCGCGATGGCGGTGGGTCAGACAGAAAAATGTCATCAGCCCCGCCGCCATTGCAGCCTCGCCAAGGCTCGACAGCTCCCACAGTGGATCGGTGTGTTAGCCGATATAGCCATCATGCCGATGGCTGGAAATACCCCGCCAACGCCCGCAGGTCCTGCTCGTTCAGCAACCCTGCAAAATACTTCAGTTGTATCCGCGCCAGCAGATACGCATGCCGCGCATCCGCCAGGTCACGGCGGGCCGTGAACAGTTGCTGCTCGGCATCCAGCACATCGAGGTTGACGCGCTCGCCACCGGTCACGCTTTTCTTCGTCGCCGTCACCAGGGCGGTGGCCGAGCTGACCGCCATTTCATACGCCCGCACTTTGGCCGCGCCGCTGGTGTTGAGGTTGAATTGCTTGCGCAGTTCGATCAGCGTCCTGGCGGTCTGCGCGTCCAGTTCATATTGGGCCTGGGACAGTTGATTGGCGGCCTGACGGGTTGACGCCGACACCGAGCCACCGGCGAACAGCGGCAGGCTGACCTGGATGCCGACGCTGTTGGTATCGTACTTCTGGTTGTAGCTGCTTTCCGAATCCGAGCTGGTCTGGCGGCTGCTCGCATACAGGCTGACCTTGGGCATGTGCCCGGCGCGCTTGCGCTCCACTTCGTATTCGGCGACGTCCAGCGCGTGGTGCTGGGATTTGAGCTCCGGGTTGTTGGCCATCGCCATTTCCCGCCAGGTCTCGAAACGGTTGGGCTCCAGCGGCGGGATCTCGAACTGGCGAGTCAGCGGCGCCAACTCGTCTATCTGCAACGGCTGGCCCACAATCGCTTCCAGCTCGCGCAAGGCTGCGTCCTGGGTGTCCAGGGATTCGATCTCTTCGGCCTGGGCCAGGCTCAGGCGTGCCTGGGTTTCCAGCACATCGGTGCGGGTGCCCTCGCCGCCCTTGAGCAGCCGTTCATTGAGTTGCAGGCGCTCGGCATACGCGCGTTTCTGGGCGCGGCTCAGCTCGATCCGCTCCTGGGCCAGCAACGCCTGGCTGTAGGCGCTCAACACCCGCACGGCCAGTTCCTGGCTCTTGCTGCGAAAGCGTTCATCGGCAAACAGCGCCTGCGCTGCACCCTGGCGATAGCGCGCATAGGCTTCGTAATCGAGCAGCGGTTGTTGCAGGGTCAGGGTCGAGGCATAGCTGCGGTAATCGCGGTCGCTGGTGACGTTGCCCACCGCCGTCGACTGGGTGACTTCGGATTCATTGCGCGAGTTGTTGTAGCTCCAGGACAGGTTCGGCAACAGCCCGGCGCGGCCGATGATGCGGTTTTCCTCGCCGGCCTCGCGCTCCTGGATTGCCGCCTGAAACGTCGGATCGTTGCGCAGGGCCAAGTCATAGGCGTCGAGCAATCCCAGCGCCTGAACCGATCCACTGCAGGCACAACACAGACCGAATAACAGCGCCTTCATTCTTCCACCAACGCCATGTGAGTCCGATCCATCAAGGGTTTGAACAGGTAGTTGAGCATCGAGCGCTCACCGGTTTTGACGAACGCTTCCACCGGCATGCCCGGGCGAATCTGCAAGCCGTCGAGCTGGCGCATGCCAGCTGCACTGACCTGGGCGCGCAAGGTGTAATACGGCTCATCGGTGCGCTCGTCGACCTGGCGGTCGGCCGACACCAGCGTCACTTCACCGGCAATGCGTGGGGTGGTGCTCTGGTTGAACGCCGAGAACAGCAACTCCACCGGCAAGCCCGGGTGCACCTTGTCGACCATCTGCACCGGCACCCGCGCTTCCACCAGCAGTGGTTCGCCCTGGGGCACGATGTCCATCAGCGCCTGGCCGGGCTTGATCACGCCGCCTTCGGTGTACA
>NZ_JACARK010000748.1:0-410 GCF_013386655.1 Pseudomonas sp. K5002
CCGCAGCGCCTGCATCGCAGCCTCGCTGGGGCTCGACAGCTCCCACAGTGGATTCTCTTCGCCAAGCCCATCTTTACTTTCCAGGACTACGCCATGACTCTGACGGGCACCATGCTGATTGGTCAGCACTCCATTCCAGGCAGCCGCGAGGCCATCCGGGCGATCAATCCTGCCACCAACCTTGCGTTGGAACCCGCCTACGCCGGCGGCACCGCCGAACATGTCGAACACGCCTGTGCGTTGGCCTGGAGCGCCTTCGATAACTATCGCGAAACGCCGTTGGCGGCTCGCGCCGAATTCCTTGAAACCATCGCCAACGAAATCGAAGCCCTGGGCGATGAACTGATTGAACGGGCGATGGCCGAGACCGGCCTGCCCCGCCCACGCATCCAGGGCGAACGCGGGCGCAC
>NZ_JACARK010000749.1:0-2014 GCF_013386655.1 Pseudomonas sp. K5002
GTGGGGTGTGTCGGGCATGATCGCCGTGGTCACCGGGCCGGGCAGGGCGAGCACACGACGATCCCGGGGCAGGTTTTGCCCCAGGTCGTCGATGATCAGGGTCAGGTAGGCTTTGTGTTCAGCGGGGGCTGCACTGGCGGGGTTGCCTTGGGCGACACCCGCCAGACAGCACAGCAAAGCGATGATCAGTCCACGGCGCATATCAACGGCTGCGCGTAATGCTCAGGCCCTTGAGCAGGCTCAGCGCCTGGGCCAACTGATAATCGTCGTCCTGCGGCATCGGCTTGGCTTTCGAGCCGCTGCCGGTCGGCTGGTCGGCGCCGCCGTTGCCATTGCCCAGGTGGCCTTGCAGGTCCGCTTCCTTGTAGAACTCGCTGTCGGCTTCGTTGGTGATCTTGGCCTTGCGCACTTCGATGTCCGGCACGATGCCCTGGGCCTGGATCGAGCGACCGTTCGGCGTGTAGTACAGCGCCGTGGTGATCTTCAAGGCACGCTCGTTGTTCAGCGGCAGCACGGTTTGCACCGAGCCTTTGCCGAAGCTGGTGGTGCCCATCAGCACGCCGCGTTTCTGGTCTTGCAGGGCGCCGGCGACGATTTCCGAAGCCGAGGCGCTGCCGCCGTTGATCAGCACAACCATCGGCACGCCTTCGCTGAGGTCGTTGCCGGTGGCCGAGAAGCGCAGCTCGGAGTTGGCGATACGGCCCTTGGTGTAGACGATCAGGCCCTTGGTGATGAAGTGGTCGACCACTTCCACAGCGGCCTGCAACACGCCGCCCGGGTTGTTACGCAGGTCGAGCACGATGCCGCTGAGTTTCTTGCCGTTGTCTTTGCGCAGCTTGGCGAGGGCCTTGGCCACTTCGTCGCCGGTCTTGACCTGGAACTGGGTGATACGGATGTAGCCGTAGCCCGACTCCAGCAGCTGGCTCTTCACGCTCTTGACCGTGATGGTGGCGCGGGTCAGGGTCACGTCGAACGGCGTGCCGCCGTCGCGCACCAGGGTCAGGGTGATTTTCTGGCCGATCTTGCCGCGCATCTTGTCGACGGCTTCGGTCATGGTCTGGCCGCGGGTCGGCTGGCCGTTGATCTTGACGATAAAGTCACCGGCCTGGATGCCGGCCTTGGACGCAGGGGTGTCATCGATCGGCGAAACGACCTTGATGTTGCCGTCGTCGGCGCCGACTTCAATGCCCAGGCCACCGAATTCACCACTGGTGCTCTCCTGCAGCTCGGCGAAATCTTCCGGGCCCAGGTAGGCGGAGTGCGGGTCAAGGTTGCTGAGCATGCCCTTGATGGCATTTTCCAGCAGGGTCTTGTCGTCCACAGGTTCGACATAAGCGGCCTTGATCCGGTCCATGACCTCGGCAAAGGTGCGCAACTCGTCCAGCGGCAGCGGGGCCTTGGTGGTCGCGGCCGTGGCCGACTGGGCGGTCTGGTCGGCGAATGCCAAAGGCGCGCCGATCACCAGAGCGATCGTCAGGGCCAGCGATGTGAGGCGGGACAAATGCAGCATGTCGAACGAACTCCTAATGTAGATGCGACCCTTATCCTTGGGTACGGCACCATTGTGCCGGGTCGCTCGGGCGGCCCTGCTGACGAATAGCGAAGTACAGCGCCGGGGTGTCCTGGCCACCACTGTTACCGACAGTGGAGATGGATTCACCGGCTTTTACAACATCACCTGCCGCTTTAAGCAAAGTTTGATTGTGGCCGTAAAGGCTCAAATAGCCATTACCGTGGTCAAGAATCACCAACAAACCTGCGCCACGCAGCCAATCGGCGAATACCACGCGGCCGCCGTGGATAGCGTGGACCTGGGTGCCGGCACCGGCACTGATCATCACACCGTCCCACTTGGCGCGGGTGTCATCGCCACGGGTTTCACCAAAGCGTGCCAGTAATCGACCATCAACTGGCCATGGAAGTTTGCCCCGAGCTGAAGCAAAAGGTCCGCCGAAGGATTCGCCGGCGCTGGAAACCAGCGGGCCAGGCGCTGCACGCGCCGGTTTACGCGGGG
>NZ_JACARK010000750.1:0-415 GCF_013386655.1 Pseudomonas sp. K5002
CTGTTGCCGGAAGCCCGGGGCGGGCTGCTGGCAGCGGTCACTGTCACCGCGATTGTGCTGGTGGACTACACCGCCATGGCCGGGGTGATCGGTGGCGGTGGCCTGGGCGACCTGGCTATCCGCTACGGCTATCAGCGTTTCCAGACCGACGTGATGGTGGTCACCGTGTTGCTGCTGTTGGTGCTGGTGCAGGCCCTGCAGATGACCGGTGACCGTTTGGTGGCGCATTACAGCCGCCGTTGATTCCTATAACTAATGCCTTCGGAGCAACCATGAAAAAATCCCTGGCCATCTTGGCCGCTGTCTTGTCCTTCAATGCCTTTGCCAACGAGACGCTGGTCGTCGGCGCCACGCCCGTGCCTCACGCCGAGATCCTCGAGTTCGTAAAGCCGGTGCTGGCCAAGGAAGGCGTGGA
>NZ_JACARK010000750.1:424-651 GCF_013386655.1 Pseudomonas sp. K5002
GCGCTGAAGAACATCGACGCCAACTACTACCAGTACCGGCCATTCCTGGATGACTACAACAAGACCCGGAATACCAACCTGGTGCCGGTGGTCGGTGTGCACATCGAGCCTTTCGGCGCGTACTCGACCAAGATCAAAAATATCTCGGAGTTGAAAGACGGCGCGACAGTGTCGATCCCCAACGACCCGGTCAACACTGGCCGCGCCTTGGTGCTGCTGGACGAAGC
>NZ_JACARK010000751.1:0-4397 GCF_013386655.1 Pseudomonas sp. K5002
CCGGCGGTAGACCAGCGGGTGTTCGACTCGATGCGCTTCGAACTCAACGGCCTGCGTGAACTGCTGGAAGTGCAGCTGGGTTCGCTGGCCTGGAACCAGTTGCAGGGCAGCCAGCCACAACAGGCCAACCTGTGGCGTCGCCTGCAACGCATTGGCCTGTCCGGCCCGTTGTCCCGCGACCTGTTGCAACTGACCACGCAAATTGAAGAACCTCGCCAGGCCTGGCGCATGCTCCTGGCCCACCTGGCGCGGATGATCGTCACCCCGGAAATCGAACCCCTGGAAGAAGGCGGTGTGATTGCCATGGTCGGCCCGGCCGGCATGGGCAAGACCACCACCCTGGCCAAGCTGGCCGCACGTTACGTGCTCAAGTACGGCGCCCAGAACATCGCGCTGGTGAGCATGGACAGCTACCGCATCGGCGCCCAGGAACAACTCAAGACCCTGGGCCGCATCCTCAATGTGCCGGTGACCCACGTCGACCCGGGCCAGTCCCTGGCCAACGCCCTCGACCCGTTGCTGCGCAAGCGCGTAGTGCTGATCGACACCGCCGGCCTGCAAGCCAGCGACCCGGCCCTGCGCATGCAGCTGGAAAGCCTGGCCGGGCGCGGGATCAAATCCAGAAACTATTTGGTGCTTGCCACTACCAGCCAGAAGCAGGTATTGACCGCCGCCTACCACAGCTACAAGCGCTGCGGGCTGGCGGGTTGCATCCTGACTAAACTGGATGAGACGGCAAGCCTGGGCGAAGTATTGAGCCTGGCAATCAGTCATGAATTACCGGTCGCCTACCTGACCGACGGGCCGCGGATCCCGGATGATCTGCATCTGCCGCGCCGTCATCAGTTGGTCAGCCGGGCTGTCAGCGTGCAAATGCAGGAAGAACCCAGTGAGGAAGCGATGGCTGACATGTTTGCTGACCTCTACCACAGCCCGAACAAGCGAGTTGGCTGAGGCATCATGGCTTTCTATTTAAAAATGACAGTGAAAAGTATCTACATCGATGGCCTGCCAGCAGTTCGCGCGGCCAACTTATGTAGCCTGCGTCTAAGCAAGACAAGGTAAAGAAATAAAATGGGCAGCATGCATCCCGTACAGGTGATCGCGGTGACCGGCGGCAAAGGTGGCGTCGGGAAAACTAACGTGTCAGTGAATTTGTCCCTGGCCCTGGCAGAGCTTGGCCGTCGCGTCATGCTGCTGGATGCTGACCTGGGGCTGGCGAACGTCGACGTTCTGCTGGGACTGACGCCCAAACATACCCTGGCCGATGTCATCGAAGGCCGCTGTGAGCTGCGCGACGTACTGTTGCAAGGCCCCGGCGGGATTCGCATCGTGCCGGCCGCTTCCGGCACCCAGAGCATGGTGCACCTGAGTCCGGCGCAACATGCCGGCCTGATTCAGGCGTTCAGCGACATTGGCGACAACCTCGACGTACTGGTGATCGACACCGCCGCCGGGATCGGCGAGTCGGTGGTCAGTTTCGTGCGCGCAGCCCAGGAAGTGTTGCTGGTGGTGTGCGACGAACCCACCTCGATCACCGACGCCTACGCCCTGATCAAACTGCTCAACCGCGACTACGGCATGAACCGCTTCCGCGTGCTGGCCAACATGGCCCAAAGCCCGCAGGAAGGGCGGAATCTGTTCGCCAAGTTGACCAAGGTCACGGATCGCTTCCTCGATGTCGCCTTACAATACGTTGGCGCAGTTCCTTACGACGAGTGTGTGCGCAAGGCCGTGCAAAAGCAGCGTGCGGTCTATGAAGCGTTCCCTCGTTCGAAGTGCGCATTGGCGTTCAAGGCTATTGCCCAGAAGGTCGATACCTGGCCGTTGCCCGCCAATCCCCGGGGGCATCTGGAGTTTTTCGTCGAGCGATTGGTGCATCAGACGAGCGCAGGACCGGTGCTATGACAGCCAGCGGCTACAACCTTTACAAGAAGTCGGCACGTGACAGTCAAGTCGAATTGATCGAGCGCTATGCGCCCCTGGTCAAGCGCATTGCCTATCACCTGCTGGCGCGCTTGCCTGCCAGCGTGCAGGTCGAGGACTTGATCCAGGCCGGGATGATCGGCCTGCTTGAAGTGTCGACCAAGTACGATGCGAGCAAGGGCGCGAGTTTCGAGACATACGCGGGTATCCGTATCCGTGGGGCCATGCTCGATGAAGTGCGTAAAGGTGATTGGGCGCCGCGATCAGTGCACCGCAATACGCGGATGGTGAGTGACGCAATTCGCTCAATTGAAGCAAAAACCGGTCGCGACGCTAAAGATCATGAAGTTGCGGCCGAACTCCAATTGAGTCTCGACGATTACTACGGGATTTTGAACGATACCTTGGGCAGCCGGCTGTTCAGTTTCGACGACCTTTTACAGGACGGCGAACATGAAGGGCTGCACGAGGACGGCGCGAGTGCCCATCTCGAACCGTCACGGGACCTGGAAGATGAACGCTTCCAGAGCGCGCTGGCGGACGCGATAGCCAATTTGCCGGAGCGTGAGCGACTGGTGTTGGCGCTGTACTACGACGAAGAGCTGAACCTCAAGGAAATCGGTGAGGTCCTGGGGGTCAGCGAATCGCGGGTCAGCCAGTTACACAGCCAGTGCGCGGCCCGCTTGCGGGGGCGTTTGGGAGAGTGGCGAGCGCGCTGACAGGCAGTGTGGGGACACTGCGAACGATACCGTCCAGGCCCTGCGCCCGGACGGGCTTGGCCCGTGGTGCGCCCCCGGTAGTCCTTTTTGTGTAACGCCTGTTGATTGATATGGCGCGCCCAGGTGCTGGGCGCGTTTAAGACTGCTTGGAGGTCGAATTGGACAAGAACATGAAAATCCTCATCGTTGATGACTTCTCAACGATGCGGCGGATCATAAAAAACCTGTTGCGTGACCTTGGGTTCACTAACACGGTCGAGGCGGATGACGGTATTACGGCGATTCCGATCCTCAACAGCGGGAGCATCGACTTTCTGGTAACGGACTGGAACATGCCGGGCATGACCGGTATCGATCTGCTGCGCCACGTGCGCGCTGATGAAAAACTGCGCAGCCTGCCTGTGCTGATGGTGACCGCTGAAGCCAAGCGTGAACAGATCATCGAAGCCGCCCAGGCCGGGGTCAACGGCTACGTGGTCAAGCCATTCACTGCACTGGCCTTGAAAGAGAAGATCGAAAAGATCTTCGAACGCATCGGTCATTGATGCTGCCACGGGGGAGCTATGGAGCATAAAGAATCATCGCAGGCCGACTTTGAGTCGACCCTGAAAAAACATGCTCATCAACTCGTCGAAAGCCTTGAAAGAGGCCAGTTCGGCGACGCGGTGCAGTTGATCCATGAGCTCAACCAGACCCGTGACCGCGGCCTGTACCAGGAAGTGGGCAAGCTCACCCGTGAGTTGCACAGTGCGATAGTCAATTTTCAGATTGACCCGCACATGCCCCAGGCCGAGGAAATCTCGCAGATCACGGATGCCACCGAACGCCTGTCCTACGTGGTCAGGCTGACTGAGGCGGCGGCCAACCGCACCATGGACCTGGTGGAAAACGCCACGCCTCTGGTCAACGGTATGGCCAGTGAAGCCAAGGCCCTGAGCACTGACTGGGGCCGGTTCATGCGTCGGGAAGTGGGCGCTGAGGAGTTTCGTGAGCTGGCGCGTCGGGTCGAGGGCTTTTTGTCCCGCAGCGAGCAGGAAAACCGCACGGTTTCCAGCAACCTCAATGACATTCTGCTGGCCCAGGATTACCAGGACCTCACCGGTCAGGTGATCAAGCGTGTGACCCAACTGGTCACCGAAGTGGAAAGCAACCTGCTCAAACTGGTGTTGATGGCGGGCCAGGTCGACCGGTTTGCCGGCATCGAACATGACCGCGCAGCGATCCTTTCTGAAAAAGATCCACAAAAACACCTCGCCAAGGGTGAAGGTCCGCAGATTCATGCCGATAAACGTGAAGACGTTGTATCCGGGCAAGACGACGTAGACGATTTGCTGTCCAGTTTAGGCTTCTAAGGAGCACACCCATGAGCTTCGGCGCCGATGAAGAAATCCTTCAGGATTTCCTTGTAGAGGCCGGCGAAATTTTAGAGCAACTGTCCGAACAACTGGTCGAGCTGGAAAGCCGACCGGATGATGCGAACCTGCTCAATGCAATTTTTCGCGGTTTTCACACTGTAAAAGGGGGCGCCGGCTTCCTCCAGCTCCACGAGCTGGTGGAGTGCTGTCACATCGCCGAGAACGTGTTCGACATCCTGCGCAAGGGTGAGCGGCACGTCGACTCGGAACTGATGGACGTGATCCTGGAAGCACTGGACGCGGTCAACGGCATGTTCAGTGAAGTGCGCGAGCGCGCACCGATCACTGCCGCCACGCCGGAACTGCTGGCCGCCCTGGCGCGCCTGGCGGAACCTGC
>NZ_JACARK010000752.1:0-11086 GCF_013386655.1 Pseudomonas sp. K5002
TGCCGGCGACGTCGAGGCGACCATTCATCTGCCCGCGCAGTTGCGGCCAGAGCTGGGCGAGGCGCGTCAGCTTGATGTCGATCTGCCCGGCAAGGCGCTGTTGCAGGCTGCCGCTGCCATAGATGCGGTTGTCGCCGAGGCGAATGTCCAGGGTGCCGAGGGTCCATTGCTCGCCTGCGCCTTCGGCCTTGGCCTGGAGCACGGCAGGTTGGCCACGCAGACGGCCCTTGAGGTCGAGGTCGGCATTGAGCTTGAGTTGCTCGTTCTTCATTTCGCCCTTGCTGCGCAACGGGCCCGCGAGGGTGCCGGGCAACTCCGCGACCCAATACGCCGGGTTGATCGCCGACAGGTCCAGCGCCGTGTCCCAGGCGATGCCATCGGCAAATTGCAGGTTCAGGTGGCCTTCGGCCTTGCCCTGACCAGCCGCGAGTTTCAACTCGGGGAGGAACACTTGCTTGAGGTCGCCACTGAACGGGCTGGCCAGGCTGAACTTGCCCGCAGGGCCGTCGAGGTCGGCCTTGAAGTTGCCCAGATAGTTGCCGTCCTTGTAGGAAACTTCACCATTGAAGGTACGCAAGGCCACCTGGGGTTCGTCGATCACGGGGTACAGGCGATGCCACGGGAAATCCAGCCAGTCGATTTTCGCGTCGGCGCTGAAGCCTTGCTGCCAGTCCAGATTGGCACTGAGCTTGAGGCTTTGTTTGTCACCGGCATTCAAATCCAGCCCGGCGATCTGCGCGCCCTTGGCGTCGACCTTGCCTTGCAGCAGCAGGTCCACCGGGCCTTTTTCCGCGGGCAGTACGGCTTTGCCCAGCAACTGGTAACCGTTGCTCAGGTCGCCCTTGGCGGTCAGGTCCAGCTGATTGAGTTGCAGGGTATCGGGCAAATCGGCGCTGGGTTTGAAGCCGTCGGCGGTGATGTGCAACTGCGCCGGCAGGTTTTCCACCAGCGGTTGCAATTCGCCGCTGAGCTTGGCCGGCAGGTAGCCGCTGCTGTCGGCGTCGAGCTTGAGGGTCTTGAGCAAATCGCCATCGACCTTGAGCGCCAGCGTCCAGGGCGCACCGCCCGGCGCGTAAGGCAGGCTCAGGTTGCCGCTGGCGGCCAGCGGCCAATTGCCGGTGGGTTGCAGCAGGCCGGACAGGTCAAGGACCAAACCGTCCCGTTGCAGGTGCACCGAATCGATCTGCATCCCGGCGGCAGTCCAGTGCGCCGCCAGCTGCAGGCCCTGGAGCTCTTCGCTGCCATTGAACAGCAGGCTGCCAACGCGGATGTCACCCAACTGAAGGGCGACCGGCAGTTTGAGGTCCGGCAGGGTAATCGGGCCGCTGCTTTCTTCGGTGCCGGGTGGAAATTGCAGGCTCACCTGCTCCACATCCAGTTGGTTGATGCACAAGGTCATGCGCATCAAACAGGCCGGCGACCAGTCGAACTTTGGCGACTGAAGCTCCACGCGGCTGCTGTCCTGCTGCCATAACAGATGGTCGGCACTCCACTGCCCGCCCAGGCGACCCTGGAAATTCTCCACGGTCAAACCCGGCACCTGGCCCAGCACCCACCGGCTGCCGGCTTGGGTACCCAGCACCGTCCACAGTGCCAGCACTATCACCGCGAGGACCGCCAGAATGGCCAGCCCCGCTATTTTCAAACCACGCATCACAGCTCAGGCCCCATGGAAAAGTGCAAACGAATGCCGCCCGGATCTTCGAGGGCATGGGCCAGGTCGAGGCGGATCGGGCCAACCGGCGACACCCAGCGCACACCCACACCCACGCCGGTTTTCAGGCTTGGCATTTCCAGGGTGTTGAACGAGTTGCCTTGGTCGATAAAGGTCGCGATCCGCCATTTTTCGGCGATGGAATATTGGTACTCGGCGCTCAGGGCCACCATGTAGCGGCCGCCGATGCGGTCGCCACGATCGTTTTCCGGGGACAGGGTCTGGTACTCGTAACCCCGTACGCTCTGGTCGCCACCGGCAAAAAAGCGCAACGACGGCGGCACGGATTTGTAGCCGTTGGTGGCACTGCCGCCAAACTGCGCCCGGGCCAGGAAACGGTGGTTGTCCCACAGGGTGGTCAAGCCCTTGATGGTCGCCGTGCCGTAAAGCAGGTTGGTGTCGGAACCCAGGCCTTCCTTGGCGACCTTGGCGTCGAACAGCAGGCGATAGCCATTGTGCGGGTCGATGCGGTTGTCGCTGCGCAGGTAGGAATAACTGATGCCCGGCATCAGCAGCGTACTCAGGCCCGAGTCGTTGCCCAGGCGATACTCTTCGCGCTGCCATTTGAGCGAGATCACCCGCGTCCAGCCGCTGGGCAACTTGCTGTGCCACTCGGGGCCGAGGGTGAGCAGTTTACTCAGGGTGTCGGTGTTGGCGATTTCTTCATTCTGGTAACCGCCGGCAAAGCGAAGTTTGTCGGTCAGTGGCGGGTCCATGGGAATGTCGTACCACAACCCGACGTTCTGCCGAGGCGCGGAAAGCTCGGCTTCCCAGCCATAACTGTGGCCCTGGGGGTTGACCCAGTGGCGCGTCCAGTTGGCCTTGCCCCGCGGGCCGACGTCGGTCGAGTAACCGAGGCCCAGGCCCATGGTGCGCGGCTTGCGGGTTTCCAGTTGCACGGCCACCGGGATCACGTCATTGGTCGAGGCCGCCGGGGCGGCGTCCACGCGCACGCCCTCGAAAAAGCCGCTGGATTGCAGGTTCTGGTTGAGTTCGGCGATCAGTTCGGAGTCGTAAGGCGCGCCGCTCTTGAACGGCACCATGCGTTGCAGCAGGTCGTCATCAAACGGCGTGTCGCCGGCAAAGCTGACCTTGCCCAAGGTGTAGCGTGGGCCACTGTCATAAATCAGTTCGATATCGGCCACACCCGCCTTGGGGTCGACCGAGAGTTTCTGGCTGGTAAAGCGCCCGCTGAAAAAGCCGTAGCGTGACGCCTGGTTCTGGATGACGCGCTTGGCGTCTTCGTAGTTGCCGTGGTTGAGCACGGCGCCGGATTTGAGTTGGTCGCTGGCGGGCACGCGAAAGGCCTTGAGGTCGGCGGCCTGGCCGTCGACCCGAATGGTCACATTGCGCAAATGCACCGGTTCGCCGGGGTCGATGGTGAGGATCAGGCGCGGGTTCTTGCCGCCCTTCACATCGCTGGCAATCTGCGGTTGGTAGTAGCCCAGCGCCTGGGCGGCCTTGCGGGCCTGCTCCTCGGCGCCACGGCTGAACCGCAGCAGGGCTTCTTCGTCACGATCGCCGACCCCGCCGATATAGCCTTCGATGTTGGCTTTCAACGCGTCGTTTGAAGGCTTGATGCGCACATCCAATTCGCTTTGCGCCAAGGCGCCGCAGCTCGTGAACAGCAGAATCAAGCCGCTGGTAAATCTTCCTGGAAACTTCATAGGCCGGGATGCTACACGAGCTTGGGAGCGAGTTAGAACCCGGATTTGTCTGAATAATTCTGTCTTAAACCGTTGCAGCCTGTAACACCTGCGGATTTGCGTGAAAGAACACGTGTTCCAGTACCGGTCCTACAGCGACCTCGCCGATCTCTTCATAGCCCTGGCGCTTATAGAATTCCAGATAGCGAGAATTCCCCGTGTCCAGCACCACGCCCGAGGAATGCGGGTCTTCGGCGCACCAGTTGTGCACCGCTTCCAGCAGTTGCTCACCGTAGTGCTTGCCCTGGAATTGCGGGTGAATCCCCAGCAACGGCAGCACATGCACCGAATCCGAGGGCAGGCACGCCAGCACTGCCTGATGGTATTCCAGATAACGCCGGGTACCGCGCACACCGGTACTCAGCCACATGCGCAACTGCCAGGCCCAGCTTTCGGTGATGCCCAGGCGGCGGGTCGGTGGCGCGATCAGGGCGATGCCGATCAGCCGGTCGTTGACCAACAGGCCAATCGCCGGGAGTTTCTGGAAGAAGTGCTGCTTGACCAGTTCACGCACCGTGGCGCGCACCCGCTGTTCGTAGCCGGGACGTTCGGCTTCGAAGATGTAGGCGAACGTCGGCTCATGGCGATAGGCCTGGTACAACAGCGAACGGGCTTCGCGGGAATAGCCGCTGTCGAGCATGTGGATCTGGGCGATGGCAGTCGAGGTGTCAGGCATAACAGTGAATCTCCCCTGGGCGCTGACTCAAAAGGTCGCGCTCTTGTTATTACGAACGTCTGCGGCACTGTTTCGTTCAGTGTAGCCACCGGACGCCGCTTCGTAGCCCAACGCAGCCTTGTGCCTCGGCAGCTGCTACAAGGCTGGCTCCCGTCCTGCATTGTCGGCTAGCATCGCCCTTTTGCCAGACTGGACCGCCGACCATGAAAATCGTGTCTTTCAATATCAACGGGCTGCGCGCCCGCCCTCATCAGCTGGCGGCACTGATCGAGAAACATCAGCCGGACGTGATCGGCCTGCAGGAAACCAAGGTCCACGACGACCAGTTCCCGCTGGATGAGATCAAGGCCCTCGGCTATCACGTGTATTACCACGGGCAGAAAGGCCACTACGGTGTTGCCCTGCTCTCGCGCCAGGAACCGCTGGCGCTGCACAAAGGCTTTGCCAGTGACGAAGAAGACGCCCAGCGCCGGTTTATCTGGGGCACCTTCGCCGACGCCAACGGCAACCCGATTACCATCATGAACGGCTATTTCCCACAGGGCGAAAGCCGCGACCACCCCACCAAGTTCCCGGCCAAGCAGCGCTTCTACGAGGACCTGCAAACCCTCCTGGAGTCGCAGTTCAGCAATGAACAGGCCGTGGTGGTAATGGGGGATGTGAATATTTCCCCGGAAGACTGCGACATCGGCATCGGTGCCGACAACGCCAAGCGCTGGCTGAAGACCGGCAAGTGCAGCTTCCTGCCGGAAGAACGCGAGTGGATGGCCCGCCTGAAGAACTGGGGCCTGGTGGACAGCTTCCGCCACCTCAACCCGGATGTGGCAGACCGCTTCAGCTGGTTCGATTACCGCAGCCGTGGTTTTGAAGACGAGCCAAAGCGCGGGCTGCGAATCGACGTGATCCTGGCTTCCCAAGGGCTGCTGCCTCGGGTGAAGGATGCCGGTGTGGATTACGACCTGCGCGGCATGGAAAAACCCTCCGATCATGCACCGATCTGGCTGGAATTGAGCTGATTTCTTAACAGCAGCGCCGTTAAATGTGGGAGCGGGCTTGCTCGCGAATACGGTGTGTCAGTCACCGGATACGTCGACTGACACACCGTATTCGCGAGCAAGCCCGCTCCCACACTTTTTGACGGCGTGATGCCGGTCATATTGCTGAAACCTCTCTGACTTAATCTCGCGGCACTCCCTTTGGCTTGAGAAGGTGCCGGCATGATGCTGCGCGTTCTATCCCTGCTGGCCCTGCTCAGCGCATTTCCCCTCGCCGCTTTTTCCACCCCTCTGCCCTTCCCCGAACATGGCCCGGCCTTGCGCATCCAGGGTTCCAACACCATCGGCGCGGCACTTGGCCCGGCGCTGGTCAAGGGGCTGATGGAGCAACAGGGGCTGCAAGCGGTGCACAGCGAGCCATCTGACCAGGCCAACGAACAGCACATCGTCGGCAAGACTCGCCAGGGCCAGAAGGTGACGGTGGAAGTGGCGGCCCATGGTTCCAGCACCGGGTTCGCAGCCCTGAAAAACGCCAGCGCCGACCTCGCGGCGTCTTCCCGGCCGATCAAGGACAGCGAACTGGTGGACCTCGAAGCCCTCGGCGACCTGAAAAGCCCCGACGCCGAACAGGTCATCGCCATTGACGGGCTGGCGATCATCCTCAACCCACGCAACCCGTTGGGGACGCTGAACACCGCGCAACTGGCGCAGATCTTCAGCGGCGAAGTCTCGACCTGGGAACGACTGGGCGGCATCGGTGGCCAGATTCACCTGTACGCGCGGGATGATCAATCCGGCACCTATGACACCTTCAAGGAACTGGTGCTCAGCCGGCGCGGCAAGTCGTTGGATGGCAGCGCCAAGCGCTTCGAATCCAGCGAGCAGTTGTCGGATGCTGTCAGCCATGACCCCCAGGGCATCGGTTTTATCGGATTGCCCTATGTGCGCCAGGCCAAGGCGGTGGCCATCGTCGATGGCGACTCGCAGCCGATGCTGCCGCTGAACAGTTTGATCGCCACCGAGGACTACCCACTGTCACGCCGGTTGTTCTTCTACCTGCCACCTGTTGCACAAAACCCCTGGGCCAAGGCCCTGGTGGACTTTGCACAAAGCAGCAAGGGCCAGGCGATCGTCGCCGCCAACGGTTTTATCGCACAGCAGGTGCAGGCCATGGCGGTGGAACCACGGGCGCCGATGCCCGGGGATTACCAGGCGATTGCCCGACAAGCGCAGCGCCTGACGGTGAATTTCCGGTTTGAGGAAGGCAGTGCCAGCCTCGACAACAAGGCGCGCCAGGACCTGATGCGGGTAGTGGCTTATATAAAGAGCCACGGCAAGCTGGACAAGCAGGTGACGCTGGTGGGGTTTGGGGATGCCAAGAGTGATGCGCAACGGGCGGCGCTATTGTCGAAGTTGCGGGCGATGGCGGTGCGCCGGGAATTGGTTAAAAGCGGCGTGGTGCTGAGGGACATTCAGGGGTTCGGTGCCGAGATGCCGGTGGCGGCAAATACGGCAGATGAGGGACGGATCAAGAACCGGCGGGTGGAGGTCTGGGTGTATTGAGGACGCGGAGCGTCCGGGGCAGCATTCCCACGCAGAGCGTGGGAACGATCAACTGGCCTCATCGCGGCAAGCCCGGCTCCCACAGTTGGCTGCATTCCCCTGTGGGAGCTGGCTTGCCTGCGATGAAGACACCTCGGTTTTACTGCCCGCTGCGCATCATTTCCCGCGGCACATACTTGCCGATCTCGAACTTGCCGATTGCTGCGCGGTGCACTTCGTCCGGGCCATCGGCCAGGCGCAGGGTGCGCTGCATGGCGTACATGTAGGCCAGCGGGAAGTCATTGGATACGCCGGCGCCACCGTGGATCTGGATGGCGCGATCGATCACCCTCAACGCCACGTTCGGCGCCACCACCTTGATCTGGGCGATTTCGCTTTTCGCGACCTTGTTGCCCACGGTGTCCATCATGTAGGCAGCTTTCAGGGTCAGCAGGCGCGCCATGTCGATTTCCATCCGCGAGTCGGCGATCTTGTCGATATTGCCACCCAGGCGGGCCAGCGGCTTGCCGAAGGCGGTACGGCTGACGGAACGCTTGCACATCAGTTCCAGCGCGCGCTCGGCCATGCCGATGGAACGCATGCAGTGGTGAATACGGCCCGGACCAAGGCGCCCCTGGGCAATTTCAAAGCCCCGGCCTTCGCCCAGCAGGACGTTTTCGTACGGCACGCGGACGTTATCAAACAGCACTTCGGCGTGGCCATGGGGTGCGTCGTCGTAGCCGAACACCGGCAGCGGGCGCACGATCTTCACACCGGGCGCATCCACTGGTACCAGGATCATCGAGTGCTGCTGGTGACGCGGCGCATCCGGGTTGCTCAGGCCCATGAAGATCAGGATCTTGCAGCGCGGGTCACAGGCGCCGGAGGTCCACCATTTTTTACCGTTGATCACCCACTCGTCGCCGTCGCGTTCTGCACGGGCGGCCATGTTGGTGGCGTCGGAGGAAGCCACGTCCGGCTCGGTCATGGCAAATGCCGAGCGGATTTCGCCGCGCAGCAGCGGTTCGAGCCAGCGCTGTTTTTGCTCTTCGTTGGCGTAGCGCACCAGCACTTCCATGTTGCCGGTATCCGGTGCCGAGCAGTTGAACGGCTCCGGCCCCAGCAAGGAGCGGCCCATGATTTCGGCCAGGGGTGCGTATTCCAGGTTGGTGAGGCCGGCGCCCAATTCGGATTCCGGCAGGAACAGGTTCCACAGGCCTTCGGCTTTAGCCTTGAGCTTCAACTCTTCCATGATGGCGGTGGGCTGCCAGCGGTCACCTTCGGCAACCTGGCGTTCGAACACAGGCTCGGCCGGATAAACGTAGGCGTCCATGAACGCGGTGACGCGTTCACGCAGTTCCTGAACCTTGGGCGAATAGGCGAAATCCATGGGCAGCACCTTCTCAATGGAGGTTGTTGAGGTCATGAATCGATGCTAGAACAGCGTTGATAATTTACCTAGCCTATTCTCGGCGTGTATTAACATTCATCACCGATATATGATCGGCGTATGGACACCTAACAATAAGAGCGCAGCGAAATGAATCTGAGCAAGGTCGACCTCAACCTCTTCATCGTCTTTGACGCGATCTACACCGAAGCCAACCTGACCCGCGCCGGGCAGATTGTCGGGATTACTCAACCTGCGGTGTCGAACGCTCTGGCCCGCCTGCGGGAGACCTTCAACGACCCGCTGTTCGTGCGCACAGCCCAAGGCATGGTGCCCACGCCCATGGCCCAGAACATCATTGGCCCGGTGCGTAATGCGCTGTCGCTGCTGCGGGTGTCGGTACAGGAAAGCCGGATCTTCAACCCGCAACAGGCGGCCAAGACCTACCGCATCAGCATGACCGACCTCACCGAAGCGGTGATTCTGCCGCCGCTGTTCCAGCGCCTGCGCCGCCTGGCACCGACGGTGGTAATCGAGAGCTTCCTGTCCAAGCGCCGGGAAACCACCAAGGAACTGGCGGCCGGTCGCCTGGACTTTGCCGTGGATGCGCCGCTCAACACCGACCCGCAAGTGCGCCACGTCAAGCTGATGGAAGACCGCTACGTGTGCGCCATGCGCAAGGGCCATCCGATGGCGGGCAAGGACAAACTGACGCTGGATGACTACCTGTCGCTGACCCACATTCATATCTCCAGCCGGCGCAACGGCCTGGGCCATGTCGACCTGGCGCTGGGCAAGATGGGCCTGCAACGCAAGATCGCCCTGCGCTCCCAGCACTACCTGATGGCCTCGCAGGTGCTGCAACAGACCGACATGGTAATGACCGTGCCGGAGCGCTTCGCACGGCGCCATGAACTGCACTGGTTCAACCTGCCGGTGAATGATGTGCCGATGGTGGAAACCCATCTGTACTGGCATGAAAGCACCGACCAGGATCCGGCCAACCGCTGGATGCGCGAGCAGATGATCGAGTTGTGCCAGCAGGTGACGGCCCATGAGAAGAAGCTGGACAAACTGTAGGAGCGAGCTTGACGTTAACGTCAACCAGCCATTAGCTTAACGCTCAAGACACTCCTTGAGCGCCCTCATGAGCACGACCTACAGCATCTCCGACCTCGCCCGCGAGCTCGACATCACCACCCGCGCCATTCGCTTCTATGAAGAACAAGGCCTGCTGTCCCCGGAACGCCGGGGCCAGGAGCGCATTTATTCGCCCCGCGACAAAGTCAGCCTGAAGCTGATCCTGCGGGGCAAGCGCATCGGTTTTTCCCTGGCCGAGTGCCGGGAACTGATCGAACTCTACGACCCTACCAGCGGCAACCAGAAACAGCTGCACAGCATGCTGGCGAAAATCGCCGAGCGCCGCGAGCAGCTGGAACAACAGTTGCTCGACATCGAACAGATGAAGCTCGAACTGGACACCGCCGAAGAGCGTTGCATCCAGGCGCTGGAACAGACCATTCAGGGCCAGGTTGGCCATTCATAAAAGGTAGCTGCCATGTCCCTCCCCTCTCATGTGCGCCTGGTGGAAGTGGGCCCCCGCGACGGCCTGCAGAATGAAGCGCAACCCATCAGCGTCGCCGACAAGGTGCAATTGGTGGACGCCCTGAGTGCCGCCGGCCTGGGTTACATCGAAGTCGGCAGTTTTGTGTCGCCCAAATGGGTACCGCAGATGGCCGGGTCGGCCGAGGTGTTTGCGCAGATCCAGCGCAAGCCGGGCGTGACCTATGGCGCGCTGGCGCCAAACCTGCGGGGTTTTGAAGATGCACTGGCGGCGGGCGTGAAAGAAGTGGCCGTATTTGCGGCGGCTTCCGAGGCGTTTTCCCAGCGCAATATCAACTGCTCCATCAGCGAAAGCCTGGAACGCTTCGTGCCGATCATGGCCGCGGCCAGGCAGCATGGTGTGAGTGTGCGGGGTTATGTGTCGTGTGTGTTGGGTTGCCCTTATGAAGGTCAGGTCGCGCCGGAACAGGTCGCGGCAGTCGCTCGCGAGCTGTTCGCCATGGGCTGCTATGAGGTGTCCCTGGGCGACACGATTGGCACCGGCACTGCAGGCGCAACACGCCGGATGTTCGAGGTGGTCGGCGCGCAGGTGCCACGGGACAAGCTGGCCGGGCACTTCCATGACACCTAT
The DNA here is from genome assembly GCF_013386655.1 of Pseudomonas sp. K5002. Taxonomy (NCBI): domain Bacteria; kingdom Pseudomonadati; phylum Pseudomonadota; class Gammaproteobacteria; order Pseudomonadales; family Pseudomonadaceae; genus Pseudomonas; species Pseudomonas sp. K5002. The sequence continues at coordinate 10,218 of NZ_JACARK010000752.1, forward strand.
GGCCAGGCCATCGCCAATATCTACGCCAGCCTTGAGGAAGGTATCCAGGTGTTCGACAGCTCTATTGCGGGCCTCGGCGGGTGCCCCTATGCCAAGGGGGCCAGCGGTAACGTTGCCACTGAAGATGTGTTGTACCTGCTCAATGGCTTGGGCATCGAGACGGGTATCGACATGGACAAGCTGATTCTGGCGGGTCAGCAGATTTGTACGGTACTCGGCCGCCCCACCGGTTCGCGCGTGGCGAAGGCTCGCAGCGCCGGTTGAGTAGTGCGCTTGTGACGATGTGTTACCTCGCGGCTACACATCGGGTAACACGGGAACATATTTTGTCGCATTTCCTGAAGGAAATTTCTCGCCAAAAAATCAAGACATTGATTTTAAAGGACTTTATAAAGTTGGCACGGCTTCTGCTATCTCTATTGCATAACAAGAATAAAAAGCACCAAACCTAATAAAAATAAGACGTAACGACTCTGACATAACAAAAACAACACGGCAGAGACGCAGCTAACAGATTTTTTTGGAGAAGATGTGCTTCGCAGGGTACGGCTTGCCGAAACCCGCAACCGGATAGAGAAGAACAAAAAACTACCTCAAGGTAGCTACCCACTGGTTGGATCGCGTGCGAAGAAGCAGATCAGCGCTCAAAAAAATACGTTTGCTCTTGACCCCGGATGGGGGTCGCCAAAAACAGCGGTAAAGGGCCACGGTTGCCAAAAACAACAATAGACCGCCCCTCAATAATAAAAAAAGAGCACGCAACGACAAATTAAAGGGGACCTTCGGGTCCCCTTTGTGCTTTCTCGGGGGAAGGTGGTTTGCGTGTATATCCGTTTTTTGGGTGATGGCTGAGATTGGTTCCGCTCTTA
>NZ_JACARK010000753.1:0-2355 GCF_013386655.1 Pseudomonas sp. K5002
CCACGTGGGCCGCGCGCTGGTGCCGTTGCTGGCCAGCCTGCCATGCCGGGTGCGCTGGATCGATTCGCGGGAACAGGAATTCCCGGAACACATCCCCCAAGGCGTGCGTAAAATCGTCAGCGAAGAGCCGGTGGATGAAATCGACCACTTGCCTGTGGGCAGTTACTGCATCGTCATGACCCACAACCACGCGCTGGACCTGGAACTCACCGCCGCCCTGCTCAAGCGCAATGACTTCACCTACTTCGGCCTGATCGGCTCGAAGACCAAACGCGTCAAGTTTGAACACCGCCTGCGGGATCGCGGTTTCGACACCGCGCAACTGCAACGCATGCATTGCCCGATGGGGCTGACCGAGGTCAAAGGCAAACTGCCTGTGGAAATCGCCATCTCCATCGCCGGCGAAATCATCGCCACCTATAACGCCAACTTCGGCCAGCACACTGCGAGCGCCGAACCCATTGCCAAACTGCTGCCGGTATCCCGCCGCAGCCAAGCGACTAACTGAGACGACCATGCCTTTGACACGCAAAGCCTACCGTGCCGCCATTTTGCACAGCATCGCCGACCCTGCCGAAGTGGGGATCGAAGCCTCCTATGAATATTTCGAGGACGGCCTGCTGGTGATCGACAACGGCCAGATCAGTGCCCTTGGCCACGCCAGCGACTTGCTCGCCAGCCTGCCCGCCGACATCGAAGTCACCCATTACCAGGACGCGCTGATCACCCCCGGCCTGATCGACACCCACATCCACCTGCCGCAGACCGGCATGGTCGGTGCCTATGGCGAGCAGTTGCTGGACTGGCTCAACACCTACACCTTCCCGTGTGAAAGCCAGTTCGCCGACAAGGCCCACGCCGAAGAAGTCGCGGATATTTTCATCAAGGAACTGCTGCGCAACGGCACCACCACCGCGCTGGTATTTGGCAGCGTGCACCCGCAGTCAGTGAACTCGTTTTTTGAAGCGGCCGAGAAGCTCGACCTGCGGATGATCGCCGGCAAGGTAATGATGGACCGCAACGCGCCGGACTATTTGACCGACACCGCCGAATCCGGCTACGCGGAGAGCAAGGCGCTGATCGAGCGCTGGCACGGCAAGGGCCGTTTGCACTACGCGGTGACGCCACGTTTCGCACCGACCAGTACACCTGAACAACTGACCCTCGCCGGGCAGCTGCTGGGGGAATACCCGGACCTCTACATGCAGACCCACATCAGTGAAAACCTGCAGGAAGTGGAATGGGTGAAAGAACTGTTCCCGGAGCGCAAGGGCTACCTGGACGTGTACGACCATTACAAACTGCTGGGTGAACGCTCGGTGTTCGCCCACGGTGTGCACCTGTGCGACGACGAATGCGCGCGGTTGGCAGAAGCCGGTTCGGCAGTCGCGTTCTGCCCGACATCGAACTTCTTCCTGGGCAGCGGTTTGTTCAACCTGCCGATGGCCGAGAAGCACAAGCTGAATGTCGGCCTGGGTACGGACGTCGGCGGTGGCACCAGCTTCTCGCTGCTGCAAACCCTGAACGAAGCGTACAAGGTGATGCAACTGCAAGGGGCGCGCTTGAGTCCGTTCAAGTCGTTGTACCTGGCGACCCTGGGTGGTGCGCGGGCGCTGCGTCTGGAAGACAAGATCGGCACGCTGCAACCCGGCACTGACGCGGACTTCCTGGTACTGGATTACAACGCCACCCCGCTGCTCAGCTATCGCCTGAAGCAGGCCAATAACATCGCCGAGACGTTGTTCGTGTTGATGACGCTGGGGGATGACCGGGCGGTGTTGCAGACGTATGCGGCGGGGCAATTGGTGCATCAACGCTGATTCAGCTAACACCACAAACCAAATGTGGGAGCTGGCTTGCCTGCGATGCAGACACCTCGGTGTATCAGTGATACCGAGGTGATGCTATCGCAGGCAAGCCAGCTCCCACATTTTTGATCGGGGTTACAACTTTACAGACGAGCGCCCCGGCTTCTTGGTCTGCAACAGATGCGAGAACACCGCATGCAGGTCATCCGACGCGCTTTCCTCATCGAGGTTGAGCTTGCTGTCGATGTGATCCATGTGATGCATCATCAGGTTCACCGCCAAATCCGCATCCCGCGCTTCGATCGCGTCGATCAACTGCGTGTGCTCATCGTAGGAACAGTGCGAGCGGTTGCCGCTTTCGTACTGGGCGATGATCAGCGAGGTCTGGGACACCAGACTGCGCTGGAAACTGATCAGCGGCGCATTCTTCGCCGCCTCGGCCAGCTTCAGGTGGAACTCGCCGGAAAGCCGGATGCCCGCGCCGCGATCGCCCCGGGAGAAGCTGTCGCGCTCGTCGTTGACCATCTGCCGCAGCTCGGCCAGTTGC
>NZ_JACARK010000754.1:0-4249 GCF_013386655.1 Pseudomonas sp. K5002
GGCGGCACCCAGATCGCGCGGCGGGGCGGCACCACCCAGTTACCGATGGCACTGTAGACGGTAATGACACCCTGGCTGGCATAGGCCAACTGGCCTCGCGGGTGCGCGTGGGCGGGGAACAGCTCGCCGTCGGCATAGTCGATGGCGGTCACGACCACGTCGCGCGGGGTGTTTTCGTAGGGATGAATATCGGGCATGGCCTGATTCTAGCCTTTGTTGACCCACAATCGCAGGCGGGCCATCGCGGTTTACGAAAAAATCTATCGGATGCACGGCCTCCTGTCGTGCCACCGAGTCAATGGACCCGTCACGATGAAGCAAAAACACCTGTTACTGGCCGTCCTGGTGACGGCTGTGTGGGGACTCAATTTCCCCATTACCAAACTCGGCCTGGCCGAGATCAACCCGCTGTTGCTGACGGCCCTGCGGTTCACCCTGGCGGCGTTGCCCTGGGTGTTTCTGGTGCGCCGGCCCCAGGTCGCGGTGAAGTGGCTGGCGGCCTATGGCTTGATATTCGGGGTGGCGATGTGGGCCTTGATCAACCTCGGGATCGCCATGGGCGTGCCGCCCGGCAGCGCGTCGTTGCTGATCCAGTTCAGCGCATTTTTCACCATGGGCTGGGGCGTGCTGCTGTTTCGTGAAAGCCTGTCCGTGCCGCAATTGATCAGCGTGGCGCTGGCGGCCATGGGCCTGGTGGGCATGCTGTTGAGTGTGCAGGGCGCGGCCACGCTGCTGGGGTTTGCCTTGGTGCTGTTCAGCGCGTTGGCCTGGAGCATCGGCAATATCATCATCAAGGTCTCCGGGGTGCGGGAGATCTTTGCCTTCGTAGTCTGGGCCAGCCTGTTTGCGCCGTTGCCGCTGGTGCTGTTGACGTGGCTGCTGGATGGCTCGCAAGCCTTTATCGCTTTGCCTGCTCAACTGAACGGCGTGGCGTTGTTCTCGCTGGCGTTTCAGGTGTATGGCGCGACGCACTTTTGTTACTGGGGCTGGAACTTGCTGTTGCGCGAGTACCCGGTTTCCCGGGTGGCGCCCCTGTCACTGCTGATCCCGGTGTTCGGCATCGTCAGCTCAATGCTGATCCTGGGTGAGCGCCCCGGGGTTTCGCAGTGGCAGGCCATGGGCTTGATCCTCTTGGCCCTGATCGTCGGCCTGAAGAAGGGGCGCCCGTTGTGGGTCAGGCAGGACGGTCACGCTTGAGCAGGCCATACAGCGCGCTGTCCGAGATCTCGTCGCCGACCACCCAGCGCTCGCGCAGCAAGCCTTCGCGGACGAAACCCAGGCGCTCAAGCAGCTTCGCGGAGCCCAGGTTGCGTGGGTCAATGTCGGCTTCAAGGCGGCGCAGCCCGGCGGTGTTGAACCCATGGTCGATCACGGCGCGGGCGGCTTCGCTCATGTAGCCCTTGCCCCAATGCTGGCGGCCCAGGGTAAAGCCGATTTCAGCGCGGCGGCATTGCTCGTCGACATTGAACAGGTCGCAACTGCCGATCACCTCGCCGGTGGCCAGCAACTCCACCATGCACACCAGGTCTTCACCGGCAATCGATGCCTCCATCAGTTGGCCGAAGCGTTCAACGGCTTGCTCGGCGCGGGTCATGGTGGGAAAGGAAAAGTAGCGCATGGCCTCGGGGTCGGACCAAATGGCAAACAGCGCGCGCCAGTCATCCTGATGGGGAGGGCGCAGGCCCAGGCGTTCGGTGGTGAGAAGTACGGGGGCGAAAAAGGGCAGGGTCATCATGTGCTCGTCCGTGAAGATCACGGGCGCAATCCTGCCGGGATTACGGGCGTTATACAAGCATCAGGAACAGGCCGTATCGTCCAGCGCCTGGGCCGGCAGCGCGCCGGTGGTCTTGATGGTTTTGGTGACGATATAGGTGAAGTAGCGCTCGATGGCCAGGTCTTCCATCAGCAGTTGATCGATGAAACGCTGGTACTGGTCGATGTCGGCTGCGCGGATCATTGCGATGTAGTCCACGCCGCCGCCGGTGGCGTAGCAGAACTCCACGTCGGGGGCGTCGCTCATGCGTTGTTCGAAGCGGCGCATGTCCTGGGCGGTGTGCCGGGCGAGGGTGATTTCCACCAGCAGTTGCTGACTCTTGAACACCTGATTCCAGTCGATCACCGCGCGGTAGCCCTTGACCAGGCCGGCACTTTCCAGCTTGCGCACGCGCTCCCAGGCGGGCGTTACCGAAAGGTTGATGGCCTCGGCCAGGCTCGATTTGGTGATGCGCCCGTCCTCGGAGAGGATACGCAGGATTTTCAGGTCGTAGCGGTCAAGCTTGTGCATCGGCAACGAACTCCAAAGGCGCACGGACCCTGTAGGAGCGAGCTTGCTCGCGATGAGCCTGAGGACGACGCGTTAATTCAGGATTAGCACGTTATCGTTCACGACCATCGCGAGCAAGCTTGCTCCTAAGGGAAACTCATCAGCCCAACACTTCCCCGGCCACCTGGTCGATCGCGCCTTTGGTGATGTCGACGATCAGGTCTGCCTCCGCCCTGGTCAAAATCAGCGGCGGCGCAAAGCCGAGGATGTCGCCGTGTGGCATGGCCCGGGCGATCATCCCGCGTTCCAGGCAGGCCGCCGAGACTTTGGGGCCGACCTTGAGCGCAGGATCAAACGGCGTGCGTTGCTCACGGTCGGCCATGAATTCCACGGCGGCGAGCAGGCCGTCGCCGCGTACTTCGCCCACCAGCGGGTGACCTTCGAGGGTTTCCCGCAGGCGACGGTTCAGGTACCCACCGACTTCGTCGGCGTTCGCCGTGAGGTTCTCCCGTTCCAGGATATCCAGGTTTGCCAGCGCCGCCGCGGCGCAGATCGGGTGCCCGGAGTAGGTCCAGCCGTGGCCCATGGCGCCTTCGTGGGTCGAGGCCTTTTCAATCACGTCCCACACCTTCTCACCGATGATCACCGCTGACAGCGGGGCATAGGCGCTGGTCAGCCCCTTGGCCGTGGTGATCAGGTCCGGGCGCATGCCGTAGCGCTGGCTGCCCATTTTCGAGCCCAGCCGGCCGAACGCGCAGACCACTTCGTCAGCGATCAACAACACATCGTACTTGTTCAGTACCGCCTGGATCGCCGCCCAGTAACCGGCCGGGGGCACCACGATGCCACCGGTGCCCATCACCGGTTCGCCAATGAACGCCGCGACCGTGTCCGGGCCTTCGGCGAGGATCATTTTTTCCAGCTCATCGGCGCAGTAACGCACGAACGCAGCCTCGTCCATGCCCGCCGGTGCCTTGCGGTACCAGTGCGGGCAAATGGTGTGCTGGATGCCTTTTTCCGGCAGGTCGAAATGCTGATGGAAGGCGGCGAGGCCCGTGAGGCTGCCGGTCATGATGCCTGAGCCGTGATAGCCGCGATCGCGGGAGATGATCTTCTTCTTCTGCGGACGGCCCAGTACGTTGTTGTAGTAACGCACCAGCTTGATCTGGGTTTCGTTGGCGTCTGAGCCGGACAGGCCGTAGTAGACCTTTTTCATGCCTTCGGGCGCCCAGTCCATGATGCGGCTCGACAGCTCGATGATTGCCTCGGTCGAGTGACCGACATAGGTGTGGTAGTAGGCCAGCTCCTTGGCTTGCTTGTAGATGGCGTCGGCAACTTCGGTGCGGCCGTAGCCGATGTTCACACAGTACAGGCCGGCAAACGCATCGATGAATTCGCGGCCTTCCTGGTCGCGAATGCGGATGCCCGAGGCGCTCTTGATGATGCGGCCCTTGAGTGCGCCGCTGGCGTGATCATGGGCGTGGGTGGATGGGTGCATGAAGTGCGCGCGGTCTTGTTCGAACAGGCTGTTGAATGCTTGGCTCATGGTTGCTCTCCTTGGAATTGGCCTTGGTGATGCAGGCAAAAGTATTTGGTTTCGACAAAGGCTTCGAAGCCCTCGGCGGCGCCTTCACGGCCCAGGCCCGAGGCTTTCATGCCGCCGAAGGGAATCGGGTGACCGGTGAATTTCACCCCGTTGACCGCGATCATGGCGTGGTCGAGGCGGCGGATCAGCGGGTAGATCAGGTCCAGGCGGTTGGAACAAATGTAGGCGGCCAGGCCGTACTCGGTGTCGTTGGCCATTTCGATGGCCTGGTCAATCGAGTCGAACGGCAGCACCCCGGCAATCGGCGCGAAGTTTTCTTCGCGGTAGATGCGCATTTGTGGGGTCACGTCGGCGAGTACCGTTGGCTGGTAAAACAGCCCGCCCAGGGCGTGGCCTTCGCAGCCCACCAGGCGTTGCGCGCCCAGCTCCAGGGCGTCGGC